>NZ_JBLYZI010000112.1:0-15943 GCF_057680865.1 Endozoicomonas sp. Z74 | reverse complement strand
ACCTGAGCTTTGAATTCAGGTGCATGACGCTTCCTTTTTCTGACTGTCATTTTCCCCTCCTTGAAAGGGCATCATACAGTCGAAAAACTTAACTTAGCCAGTGGTCCAGTTTTTGGGGTCCACTATACTCTGAAAACCAGACCCCGGGCACATACCCGGAAAGCTCCAGGCATCACCCCAGGGCAACAGGCCCGCAAGTCTGCGGCACAGGAAACCTTTACCGACCCGAACTTTCTCTCACTGCTCAACCCCAGAATGGTCAAGCCCCATGACTTTCTGGTATGGAAGCGGGAAGGCGTCCAGGAAGGGGTGTTCAAAAAACTCCGCCTGGGCAAATACGAACTGGAAGCCCGCCTTGACCTGCACCAGAAAAGTGCCCGGGAAGCACGGGAGGAGGTGTTCAATTTTATCAATGACTGCAGAGAGCACGAACTGCGTACCGTACTCATTGCCCATGGACGCGGTGAACGCAGCACTCCCCCGGCGCGGCTTAAAAGCTACCTGTATACCTGGCTGCCCCAACTGGAAGCCGTTCTGGCTTTTCATAGCGCCCTGAAAATCCATGGAGGCACCGGCGCCCTTTATGTACTGCTGAGAAAGAGCGAGCGGGAAAAACTGGAAAACCGCGAGCGTCATGCCAGAAGAAATGGCCCGTAATTCTTTCAGGCCCAGTGATTCTTTCAGATAATATCAAACCTTTAAAATCACAGATTCCTGCAACAAAGTGATAAAAGAGGGGCCACCTAGATAGACTGGTTATTTGTCAGATGTCGTGCCTTCAGCTAGATATAACCCAGTTATTAATCCCCTCTGCAGGTAATAAACAATGGCGTTATGTATCAAGCCCTCTTCGTTGTTTTTAAGGTTATTGGCGCTCATTTTTGTGTTTCAGGCTTCTCTGGCGCTAGCCGCTCCATCCAAGCAAACATTGATCACAAACCCGGAAAAACAATCAGGATCCCGCCATACGATATACATTGATGATACTGTAACATCAGAAGCAGATACCGCTTCAGCTGAAACAGCTACCCCTCATACACAAACGACCTTTTATGTTGATCTTGATGTACTTCCAGAAGGACATCCTGATCTTGAGGAGCTTCAACACATAAACCATCAACATACAGAAGCTCCACCCGAGGGCGACGACAGCCCATTAAACCTCCATCAAGTTTATGCAACTGTCGAAACTGAGGCAGTTGTTTATATCCCAGGTGTTCCACTCAGGTTGGTCCCAGCAGGCACAACAGTCCAAGGTATTGACACCCTTCCAAATAGCAACATTCAAGTGCACTTAATTACTCCTGACGAGAATCTAGTAACGGTTTTATACACCCTCACAGAAAGTGGTCAATTAGCGTATACAATTGATGGTCAATTGCCAAATGGTACCCCATATCACTTAACTCCCAAAGAAGCATTAACAGAAGAAGATCAGAACAAGCTGGATCAATTGAAACAACATCGAGAAGAGCAAGAAGAAAACAAGGAAGATCCTGAAAATACCGACAACTCTACCGCAGATAATTCAGGTGGAGATACAGATAGAACACAAGCCCCTGAAACTGAAGAGGCCGAAAGAAATAAAGAATCTGAAGTTCCAGATGATAGAACAGATAGCACAACTGGCGGTGAAGAGGAACAAGACGCAACCGCCGAAAATGCTGATTTACCTATTGAACCAGCTTCCCTGCCCCCAGAGGGAGAGCAACAAGAAGTGCAATCTCCCGCTATACCAGACCATAATGAAGATAAACAAAAGCCAGACACGACTAATACGGCTTCTGGAAAAAAAGCTGATGCGATAGAGGAAAAGAAGGAAGCCATTAAACCGGATACAGAAGGAAAAAGCCAAGCTGAAGGTATGAGTGACGAAAATCCAACTCAAGAGTTAACAGATCACATGCAAACAGTTACTGTAACTGAGGCTGGAGCTGGTAATAACACATCTGGAAATAAAGACGAGAAGCAGCCAGAAGACCAACAAACTTACAGTGCTGAACCAGTTGTCCTCACTGATAACAGTGCACAGAGTAGCCTGTCAACTCAAACTCAGGGTAAATAAGCCCCCCATTAAGCCTCCCGGAATACCACCGGGAGGCTTTTAAAAAAACACCCTATAAAGTTAAAAAAGACACAAAACAAACCTACTCAACAAATAGAAACAAAACAAAACAGAACCAGCAAAAGTAATAACCACTACAACGACCCACAATAGCGAAACACTGGTGAACAAATAATCTTTTATTGATTTACATCAGCATTGGTCTATTTAATTATTGATGCGCGTCAACAAACCGTAAAGAGAATTGTAAGACCATCTGCTCTCCCAAAATTTCTCGCCGCTTCCAAATGGAGCTTACTATGCTTGTTTTTCAGTTTCTTTTCCTGCTGCTGATGCTATACGTCGGTAGCCGTAAAGGAGGGATTGGTCTCGGGGTTGTCTCGGGCATCGGTCTGGTCATCGAAGTCTTTATTTTCAGAATGACACCCACCACCCCTCCCGTCACCGTCATGCTGATCATTCTCGCGGTGGTGACCTGTGCCTCCATTCTGGAAGCCGCCGGAGGCCTGAAGTATATGCTTCAGGTGGCGGAAAAAATCCTCAGAAAAAACCCGAAACACGTCACACTGCTGGGTCCACTGGTCACCTACGCCATGACCTTTATGCTGGGTACCGGTCACTCCGTTTACTCCGTAATGCCCATTATTGGTGACGTTGCCCTGAAAAACCGCATCCGGCCAGAGCGTCCAATGGCAGCGGCTTCAGTGGCATCCCAGCTGGCCATCACCGCCAGCCCTCTTTCCGCTGCAGTGGTTTATTACCTGGCACAGCTGAGTGATATCAACACCAGCATCACTTTGACCAGCATTCTGGGAGTGACCATTCCAGCAACCCTGCTTGGAACCGTCATTCTTTCCCTGTACAGCATGCGCCGCGGTGTTGAGCTGGAAGACGATCCGGAATACCAGGCCAGAATGGCAGACCCTGTGCAGCGCAAGCAGATTGAAGAAACCACAGCTACCAGCCTGGATGAAGAGCTGCCCGCCTCAGCCCGTCATTCCGTTTACCTGTTTGTTGCCGGGATTGCTACCATTGTTCTGGTGGCCATGGTACCGGAAATCCGCACCATCGGTGAAAAAGCCATTAAGATGAGCGTGATTATCCAGATGATGATGCTGGCCTTTGGTGGCTTGATTCTGCTGCTGACCAATACACCGGTTAAAAAGGTACCGGAAGGGGTGGTTTTCAAATCCGGTCTGGTGGCCGCTATTGCCATCTTCGGTATTGCCTGGATGAGTGATACCTATTTCCAGCACGCCATGCCAGTCTTCCAGACCACTATTAAGGAAATGGTAACCCAGCACCCCTGGACCATCGCCTTTGCCATGTTCATCGTTTCTGTAGTAGTTAACAGCCAGGCGGCCACTGCCCGGATGATGCTGCCAGTGGCCCTGGGCCTGGGCCTGTCCCCTCAGCTGCTGATTGCCATTATGCCTTCCGTTTATGGGTACTTCTTTATCCCGAACTACCCATCGGATATTGCCACCTGCAATTTCGACAGCACCGGCACCACAAAAATCGGAAAATACTATTTTAACCACAGCTTTATGATGCCCGGTTTGATCGGTGTTGTCTCTGCCTGTGGTATCGGTTACGTATTGGCTTATATCATTATTTAAATCACTTAGACGCTGCCTTCACCCTGACTCCAAAAGGAACTCAGGGTGAGGCAACCGGCACCAGTCCCAGTCAGGTAATTCAAAATCTATAAAATGGCAAAGGGATACAAAAAAAATAATCAATATCTTAAATCAGAAAACCATCTTAAGGGTCAAAAGGAAACTGCCACTCAATTTAGTCCCAACCACAACCTCATCCATTTAATACTCATAACTGTCACTGCGAACCAGAACCTCACGAGGCATATAAGCTGGCTGCTGCCGTTCATGAATCTGCGGCTTTATTTCATACAATCGGCTCTGCTCTCGAAGTTCGGAAAGGCTATAACTGTACTCTGGGGTTAGGTCACAACCAACAACAGCATGAATAGCCTGCGTATTACGATTAACGGCAATGACTCGATCATGAAATTTAAATGAAAACGGTTTTCCATTCAGAGGAGATGATAGCTGATGGTATCGCTGAAAAAGGTCAAACTCACCCTGGGATTTAATGAATCGAATGCGAGTAAAATGATCCCCCATACCACCAGGCCTTTCCTTTGTAAAATGAGGATAAGGTTGAGTTAATCGATTAACCATTCTTTTCGATTTCCCTTTTCTCATTCTTGGAAAGATGCTGCCATCACAATCTTCAATGGTATTCTCAACTCCACCATTCACAACTCGATGCCTTTCTTTCAGCCTTACACTTATATTCGAAGTAGTCACCTTTGACTTTTCTTTTTCATACTCTTCTCTTACTTTTTCCATAGCCTGCAGCACTGCATTTTTTTGTTTCGCTAACCTTTTGGTTGGATTAGGGGAACTAATGGATATTTCAGCAACATAAAACTCCTGCTTATTATCAGTCTCAACCTCTTCATTCTCAGCACCATCCAAAACCACAGGACAACATAACTTTGAGACAGATCTTTGATTAACAGGCTTGATAGAATCAGATTCTAAGCTCTCTTTACCCCAAAAAAAGGAAAAGGGATCAACTTTAGTAACCAGACCAAACAAAGCATTTCCAAAATGCTCACAGGAATGATTTATCGGAACATACTTAAAACTCAAGAAAACAGCATTAGTCTTGAAATCCATTTCGCCCCCTATAAACCATCATCCAGAATTTCAAAAATAATAAACCATCAGCGTGTAAACACCAGCACTTGTTATCAATACTGCATCATTGTGTTAGGCATTATAACGTTGCCAGCCTCTACGGCTTGAGGCTGGCATAGAATCAATTGGATGACCGGTAGGAATGGGGCTGTGGAGGATCCCCTTTCATAACCGTCTGGCAGAGGTTGACCGGCGTATTGCTGGAAAGCCTTTCGCAGGCCTAACTGCCATAAACCTTTTGGGCCGGTACCGCTTCCGCCATCAAATCAGCGACAGCCTCACCCACCTCAGCCGGCTCCCAGCGACTGCCTTTATCTTTTTCCGGCCCTCTTCGCCAGCCGTCGCCAATGGAGATCTTGCCCCCTTCCACTTCAAACAAACGACCAGTGACGTTGGTAGACTGCTCAGAACCCAGCCAGACCACCAGGGGGGCCACATTTTCCGGTGCAAAGAAATCAAAGCCCTGTTCCGGCCTCTTCATCACATCTGCAAAGACCTCTTCGGTCATGCCGGTACGGGCCGCAGGTGCCAGCCCGTTGGCAGTGATGCCATAGCGTGCCAGTTCAGCAGCCTGCACCAGAGTAAGGGAGGCAATACCACCCTTGGCAGCGGCATAATTGGACTGGCCAATGGAGCCCTGCAACCCGGCACCGGAGCTGGTGTTAATAATCCGGGCATTAACGTCCTTTCCACCCTTGGATTGTTCCCGCCAGTATTTAACAGCGTGACTGCTGATACAGAAATGCCCCTTCAGGTGCACTGACATCACTGCATCCCAGTCCGACTCCGAGAGGCTGGCAAACATTCGGTCCCGGCAAATCCCGGCATTATTTACCACCACATGCAGGTCGCCCCAGGTATCAATGGCCTGCCTGACAATCAATGCAGACTCTTCGTAATCGGTAATATCGTTGGTGTTGGCAACTGCCTGCCCACCACTGGCTTCAATGGTTTCAACAACGGCCACTGCCGCCTTCTCATTGATATCATTGACCACCACTTTGGCGCCTTCAGCGGCAAAGGCTAGCGCATACGCCCTGCCAAGCCCCCCACCGGCACCGGTGATAATCACAACACGATCTTCACAAACTGCCATCAAACTATCCCCTGATTTTCTTATTTCTCTTATAGACACATCCATGCAAACACCCATAGGGCGTATAAGCATAGGCGCCAGGCTTTTCCGGTTTCACGACGGCCTCTCAAAGCCGCTCAATAATGGTCACGTTGGCCTGACCGCCCCCCTCACACATGGTCTGTAAACCATAGCGCCCACCGGTTCGCTCAAGCTCATGAAGCAAGGTGGTCATCAGCTTTGTCCCGGTGGCTCCAAGGGGGTGCCCCAGGGCAATTGCTCCACCATTGACGTTCGTCTGGTCGTGGGGATAACCGGTTTCTTTAAGCCAGGCCATGGCCACTGAGGCAAAGGCTTCATTGATTTCCACCCGGTCAATCTGATCCAGGGTCATACCGGCTTTCTTCAGCGCATATTCCGTTGCAGGTATGGGGGCTGTCAGCATCCAGATGGGATCAGCGGCCCGAACACTCATATGGTGAATCCGCGCCCTGGGTGTCAGGTTGTATTTTTTCAACGCCGCCTCAGAAACCACCAGAATAGCCGAAGAGCCATCGCAGGTCTGACTGGAGACCGCAGCGGTCACTTTTTCGCAGCCAAACAGAAAATCCAGTTCCGCCATTTTTTCAAGAGAGGACTGGCGCGGTGTCTCATCCATAACCACCCCCTCTAAAGGGATGATCTCTCGATCAAACCGTCCTTCTTCAATTGCAGCCAGCGCCCGACGGTGAGATTCCAGGGAAAATGTCTCCAGCGCTTCCCGGGAGAAGCCCCACTTGTCGGCAATCATCTGGGCAGATTTGAACTGTGTGGGCGGCTCGGCCCCATAACGCTCTACCCAGCCTTTGGAACCGGAAAAGGGGTCTGAAAACCCAAGGGGTTCGGCTGCCATCATGGCCGAGGAGATGGGAATCTGGGTCATGGTCTGAACACCCCCGGCAACCACCACGTCCTGGGTGCCGCTCATCACCGCCTGGGCAGCAAAATGAACCGCCTGCTGTGAGGAGCCACACTGGCGGTCAATGGTCGTTCCCGGCACCGCTTCCGAAAGCCCTGCTGCCAGCCAGCTGGTTCGGGCAATATCGCCAGCCAGAGGACCAATAGTATCCACACAGCCAAAAATAACATCGTCGTATTCATCATCGGGAATGGCATTGCGATCCACAATGGCCCTCAATACATGAGCCCCCAGATCAGCACCATGAAGATGGGCCAGGCCTCCCTTACGACGCCCGGTTGGGGAACGGACCGCATCAACAATATAAGCTTCAGGCATTGTTATTCTTCCTTTCTACCCTTCTCTACGACTATGGCTTGCCAGCGGGTGGCTTAATTGACAGTGTGACAGGATGTGGCTTGAAAAGTACTGCCAGCCCCCAGGGGCGCATCATCCGCCAGAATAAACTGTTGAACCCGTTGCTTGTGAAATCCCTGACTCCCATAGGACGCCACCAGGGCCCAGGCCCGCTTCATAAAAATCTGCAGATCCACTTCCCAGGTATACCCCATGGCACCATGGGATTGGATGGCATTTTTCGCTGCCAGCTTTGCCGCCTCGGAACAGGCCAACTTGGCATGGGAAACATCCCGGGAACGGTTTACCTCCCCCTGGGCTACAGCGTAAGCGGCCCGATACAGGGGCGACTTGGCGAACTCAATCTGGACAGCCACATTGGCCATCAGGTGCTTAACCGCCTGGAAAGAGCCCACCGGCTTGCCAAACTGTTTTCGCTCATAGGTGTAATCCACCGCCAGGTCCACCATCCTGCGGGCCAGTCCCAACTGCTGGGCGGCAATGGCCAGAGCTCCCCGGTCCAGGGCATCTGTCCAGAGCTGCTGACCGGATTCTGCATCTGCCACCCGGGTCACTTCTGAAGGTGCCCACTGGACACTGAATAATTGACGACTGGGGTCAACAGACTCATTGGCCGTCAGCCTGACCTGGGCGGCAGGAACTGCATGCACCTCATGGCCATTGGCCAGAATCAGCAGATCCGCCACATGGGCATCCGCCACCAGAGGGTTTGCAGGATGGCCAATGGCCACCCGGGCTTCTCCACTGGCAATACGCCCAAGCCACTCCTGCTTGAAATCACGCTGGTCATCATCGAGCGCGTTCAGTAGCGGAGTGGTTACCATGACCGTTTCCACCAGGGATTCCGGCAACGCCGTGTAACCACACTCCTCGGCCAACAAGACGAAATCGAGCTCATTCATGCCCAGGCCACCACAGGTCTCTGGTACCGTCATGGCCGTCAATCCCAGTTCCGCCAGCTGCCCCCAGAGCTCACTGGATCGCCCTGACTCACTTTCCCAGAGCTCACGAATTCTTTCAGGAGTGATTTCATTGGTCAGGAATGATTTCACACTGTCGTGAAACATCAACTGATCTTCAGTAAAGGTAAAATTCATTGGCTGCTCCCTCAGGCCCTGGGCATGCCCAGCATGCGCTCGGCAATAATATTGCGTTGAATTTCGTTAGTGCCTGCATAAATAGGCCCAGCCTGGGAAAACAGGAACCCATCCAGCCATTTTCCCACCTCCCCGGCATCCGGGGCATGGGGCCAGAGCTCCGCACGGGCCCCGAGTATACTCATGGCAGTGTCGTGCATGTTCTGGTCCAGTTCAGACCAGAAAATCTTGTTAGTGGACGACTCTGGACCGATTTTCCCCCCCTGCACCAGCCTGGACGCAGTCATATAGGTATTCAGGGTGTAGGCTTCTGCATCCATCCAGGCCTTCATAACCGCGTCCCCAACCGCTGGATCACTGTCCGCTGCTTCACGGTTTGCCTTGTAGAGTTCCACCAGCCTTCTTGCCGTTTCCTGGAAACGGGCCGGAGAACGGAGCATTAACCCTCTTTCAAAACCGGCAGTAGACATGGCCACATGCCAGCCCATCCCTTCTCCACCCAAGCCATTTTCAACCGGCACCTTGACGTTATCGAAGAATATTTCGGCAAAACCCGGCAGGCCATCCAGCTGGGGGATCGGGCGAACCGTTACGCCTTCGGCATCCAGGGGGACCAGAATAAAAGTCAGCCCCTTGTGACGGCTGGACTGTGGATCTGTGCGGAAAATACCGAAGGTCCAGTCCGCCCACACCGCCCGGGTGGACCAGGTCTTCTGACCATTAATAATGTAATGATCCCCAACCCGCTCGGCTTTCGAACGAATCGCCGCCATATCCGACCCCGCCCCGGGCTCTGACCAGCCCTGGGCCCATACCTCTTCCCCTGTGGCCATTTTTGGCAGGAAGCGGGCCTTCTGTTGCTCGGTGCCATACTCCATCAGTGTCGGCCCCAGCAGGAAGATGCCATTCTGGTTTACCCGGGCAGGCGCCCCGGAGCGATAATACTCTTCTTCAAAAATCAGCCATTCAATCAGGTCGCAACCCCGCCCCCCCAAGGCTTCGGGCCAGGTGACCATGCCCCAGCGGCCATCGTTCAACTGAGCTTCCCACTGCCGGTGCTGAAGAAAACCGGCTTCGGTATCAAACGACTGCAGAGGCCGGTCAGGAACATTCTGTTCAAGCCAGCTGCGCACCTCCTGACGGAAAGCTTTCTGGCTGTCGGTATAACTGAGATCCATGTTACGCCTCCACTTTTTTTCCGGGAGCTTTTTCCGAGCTCACCTCCGCCGATGCTGAACCATCAAACACGGCCCCCCGTTTCTCAACAAAAGAGTCCCGGGCTTCCTGTGAGTCGGGTGACGTATAAGCCTCCAGGGTAAAACCCTGCTCCCATCGATATTTTGCTTCCAGGCTGCCATCTTCGATGCCGGTTAAGGCCTCTTTGGCCAACTGGATCATTTTCGGGCTTTTCCGTGCAATCTTTTCAGCCATTTCCCGGGCGGTAGCCAGTAACTGCTCTTTTGGCACCACCCGCTCAACGGCCCCCAGGCGATAGGCTTCATGGGCATCAATCATATCGCCAGTAAAGTACATGTAACGGACCTTCTGGACCGGAAACATTCGTTGCAGGTGTGCCCCTCCCCCCATAGCTCCCCGGTCCACTTCCGGCACGCCAAAGCGGGCACACTCAGAGGCAATAATGATGTCCGCTGCCCCGGAAATACCAATTCCTCCTCCCAGCACAAAGCCATGAACGGCAACAATCACCGGCTTGGGATTCAAATGAATGGATTCAAAGGTGTCATAATTGCCCTTATTCACCTTTACAATCAGGCTGCCGTCTTCCGCCAGCTCCTTGATATCCACTCCGGCACAGAACCCCCGCCCCCTGGCGGCTACGATAATCACCCTCACCTGGTCGTTTTTACCAAGTGCCTCTATTTCTGCGGCAATATCTGCCCACCCCTGGCTGGTAAAGGCGTTAACCGGCGGGTGATCAAAAACCAGCTCGGCAATGCCCTGGTCAATGGATACGTTAAATGGTCTGGTCATTATTGTTTTTAACCCTTTTTTACTGTGAAAATGCCGAGTTTTGGAGTCTTCAGGTATTTTCAGTTTTCGCTGCCAACGGCATTTCCCGCTCATGGCTGTGTGCTACGACACACTGATCCGTCAGGCCGGCTTTCGGTGTTTCTCAAGCCACCGCTTCGGCAATGCTCTGTTCAACTTTCTTGATCTGCTGCAACCGGGCCAGCTGTTTGTCTGATTCTTTCATAATGCCCTGTATCAGCTCTTCACAACTGAGCAGACAGTCAATGGCTCCTGCTATCTGACCTGCGGGAAGCACTCCTTCCGCGGGTCGCCCCTCCACCATCGCTTTCTGAATCACCATGGGTGCGTTCGCGGCCATGATGGTCTGGGCTGCCGTCATCTGGCCTTCCCCTTTCATCTGGACAGCTGTTTTCAACAGAGTCGCCAGTGACATGCCGGTATGCTTTCTGAAGGCCAGCCCGTTGCTCACCGCCAGAAGCAGTCGCCTGAGGGGGCCTGCCCGCTCCAGCTCCGCCAGAAACTCATTGGTGATCATCCGCTGGGGCATGCCATCAATGGCCCGGCTGACAATAATGCGGGCCGGGTTCTGGGCATCTACGTAGCGCTGCAGCGTGGCTGCCGGAACCGGACTGTCTTTGGTCATCAGAAAACGGGTCCCCATGGCAATGCCCTCAGCCCCGTAAGCCAGGGCAGACACCAGCCCTCGACCGTCCTTAAAGCCACCGGCTGCAACCACTGGAACATCCAGGGCATCCACGACCTGGGGCAAAAGGATAGAGGTGGGTACTGAGCCCGTATGACCACCGCCCTCTCCTCCCTGGACGGTGACTGCATCGGCTCCCATTTCTACCGCTTTGACCGCATGCTTGAGTGCCCCTACCGTCGGAATACAAACGACACCGGCCCCCTTAAGCTGAGCAATCATCTGTTTTCCCGGAGAGCGGCTGTAACTCACTGCACGAACTCCGTGGCGCACCACCATATCGACAATATCAGCGGCATTGGCCTGATACATATGGAAGTTCACACCAAAAGGTTTATCCGTCAACTTCCGGGTTTCCACAATGGCGGCTTCCATCTCCTCCGGAGGAATGGTGGCCCCCGCCAGAAAACCAAACCCACCGGCATTGCAGGTGGCGGCAACCAGTTTTGGGTCGGCTACCCAGCCCATGGCCGTCTGGATAATAGGGTAACGGCATCCCAGTAATTGAGTCAGGCGGGTTTCCATTATGCCTCCGCCTTCTTTTTATGGGTTTCACCACCCGCTTTCCTCTGGGAAGCAGCCATGGATTTACCATCAAAGCCTGCCAGGCGATCTCCGGAGACCAGATCATTATGGGAGTGGGCAAAATGATGAAGGCCAAACACCATGTCCATGGTGGTACGCTTCCCCATCAGGTCTTCCGCATTATTCACCGCCTGCTTGGTTAATTGCAGCCCAAGCCGTGGCATTTTGGCAATACGACTGGCAATGGCCAGGGTCTCTTCTTCCAGGGTTTCCCGGCTCACCACCTTATTCAGCATGCCCATCTGATAAGCACGCTCTGCGGGCATCCGCTCCCCCAGAAACAGGAACTCTTTGGCAATTCGGGGATTCAGCTCATGGGCATGGGCAAAGTACTCCACTCCCGGAATGCCCATTCTGACGACAGGGTCTGCATAAAAAGAGTCCTCTGTGGCAATGATCAGGTCACAGACCCAGGCCAGCATCAGCCCTCCGGCAATACAGGCTCCCTGTACCATGGCAATGGTGGGCTTGGGAATCTCCCGCCAGCGTCGGCACATGCCCAGATAGACTTCCTGCTCCCGGGCATACAGAAACTCTCCACCGGGCTTGTTCGTGTGGTCATACCACAGGCTGGCCCGGTCAAACGTCTGGTCCACATCCCGCCCTGGAGTCCCGATATCATGGCCAGCGGAAAAATGTTTACCGGCACCGGCCAGAACAATCACCTTGACATCATCGTCATCGCTGGCTTTTTTAAAGGCCGCATCCAGCGCATAGGTCATTTTTGAATTCTGGGCGTTATTGTACTCAGGGCGATTCATGGTCACGATGGCTACGTCATCACGAACTTCATAGAGAACCACTTCCTGGCCTTCACTGCTGCCTGTCCCGGAGTGGGCGGCGCTCTCGTGCTTTTTATCTGTCATCGTCGATCCTGCTGTTTTTATTTTGCCGTCACCGGGAGCAGGAGGCTGTCTGGCTTATGCTTTCGAGCATAAAATTCAGTAGAACGAGTCAAATTATTCGATGGATTCGTGCGAATAGTTAACCTATTTAATCGAATGCATCGGATAATTTGGCCGTTCTTTCTGGGTTTTAGGCCGAAATAGTCGTAAGCCCGACAGCCTCCTATCCTCTACGATCACCCGGGGGGTTATCCTTCAACTGCTTTGACCGGAGGTTATGGGGGTCCAGCTGACGGATCACATCCAGCTGTGCCTCTGTTGGGGCAACGGTCGTTTTAATGTCGCCCTCGAGATAGAGTTCAAACCCGGTATTTTCCTGAACCTGCTCGACGGTGATACCGGGATGGGTGCTTAACAGGCGGAGCTGATGGTTGGGCCCACCCCAGTCAAGAACCCCCAGATCAGTAATCACCAGTCGTATATCAATGTCGTCCAGCTCATAGCCCCTGGGAAGCCGCTCCGGGTTATAACCAATGGAGGCCACAACATCACATTCGCCTTCCACAAATACCCGCCGGTTATGACTGGGCACAAAAAAACTGTTGGCATGACTGATGGAATTTCCCGGAAAGCCTCTCACCCCGAGCATCTGCACTTTGGGCTGCTCATAACGGCCACCCAGGGCTGAAATATTGGCCTGGCCAAAGCGGTCGATCTGGGTGGGGCCCACCATGGCGTGCCGCTTGCTGCTCCAGACATTGTCAAAAATGCGGGAAAAGCCCATCCAGGTTTCATTTTTCTGGACGAAACCCGCTTCCCGGTTACCAACAGGGTTGGGCTCCGACAGCAGCCAGGCTTCAGAATCCGTCATCATCAGGTCGGGATTAAAGGTTGTCATTGCCAGGCTGGCGGCCAGCCGGGGAATCAGGCCGATCCCGGTGGCCAGTACCTCACCGTCATGACGAAAAGCTTCTGCACCTGCGCAGATCATCAATTCCGCCAGGCTGTATTCTTTTGCTGCCACATTTTTTTTCACAGCAGCCGCTACCGGATCATTCATGGTCATCACTCCTTTATCAATAAACCGGCAACGGCAGTTGCTTGATGGCCTCAAGGCCGCCTACTCTGGCCTGATACTCTTCTTCTGTCAGGTTGCTGATAAATTTTTCGAAGTAAGCAGAAAACCCTGACTCTCCATTACCCCCGACGTTTTTTGCCGAAGCGTTGTACTCCTTGAAGTGAGCAACATCGAAGCCATACAGCGGTGCGCAGGAAGTGGGGTGGGCTCCTCCTGGCTGCAAGCAGACAGCACGGGTCATGGAGCGTTCCCAGAATACATAGCGGGACTCTTCCGGATCATTGAAATAGTCAGCATCCACCAGTTCGTCGCAGGTGACATAGGTTTTATCCGCAGCCCGGGCAAACCAGTCATCCATATAGTGGTCAGAGCCCTTGATCTGGCACACTCCACGCTCATCAGCCCGGTCCACATGGAGCAGCGACGCATCCAGCTTCAAGGCTGGCATGGCCACCCACTCCTTTTCGTCATAGGGGCTGTCAATCACCTTGATATCCGGGTTGTGACGTACAACATCGGTTCCCAGACCAATCCGGGTAGGGATATACGGGCAGCCCCAGGCTGCGGCACGCAATCCCAGCAGCATCATGCCTTCATCGATTTCCATCACCTCTACCTGGCCCTGCTGGCGGGCCTGGCGGAAATAAGGTTCCAGGGGAATAAAGTCCAGAGAGACAAAAGCAAACACCACCTTTTTGACTTTACCGGCCGCACAGAGCATGCCCACATCGGCACCGCCATAAGCGACTATCGTCAAATCCTTCAGGTCGGAACGGAGAATCTCCCGAACCAGTGCCATGGGTTTACGCCGGGGCCCCCAGCCTCCAATGCCGATGGTCATACCGTCCTGGAGTTCCCCGACGATATCTGCGGCGGTCATGCGTTTGTCCATTCAATACACCTTTGTTTTTTTCGCAATAGGCATCAGGGTTGTTCTTTTTACTTGAACCCGACACTGAAATCATGACCCCAGTGGCTGACCACAGTGCTTTCGAAAACTGTATGCTCCTCCCAGTCCATCACACGGCCACCACAACCGTATTCCATATCAAACCCCGATGGGGTTTTCATATAGAACGAGGTCATATCATCATTGGTGTGACGGCCGAGAGTAGCAGACAACTTCACGTCATGAGCAGTCATCCGATCCATGGCCCGCCCCACTTCATCCATATCACAGACCTCCAGCATCATATGGACACAGCCGCTGGGCACAGGTGCCTCAAAAATGGCCAGGGAGTGATGGCGGCCATTATTACAGTGCATGAAATGGAGGTTCTTTTCCGGCTCATTCAGATCATCGGTAAAGCGGACCTTCATCAGATCCGACAGACCAAACCCCATTACATCGGTGTAAAACGAGCGACAATGCTCGAATGAAGGGGTTGGGAGCACTACATGGCCCAGACCAAGGCCATCAGAAACAAACTGTTTCACCCCCACCGGAGAGATAAAGCGAGAGAAATCCTGCTGGGGCCCCCAGAAAATTTCATGGCGATTGCCATCGGGATCGGCAAACTTGATCAGAGCCTGTACTTTTCTGGCCCGGGCTTCGTCCTCAGAACCATAAACCACCTGAACATCCGCCTTTTCCAAATCCGCAACCGCTTCAGCAAAGGCTTCCGGGCCAGCCACTTCCCAGCCACTGACGCCGTATCGATCCTGATCGGATTTTTCCACCAGAATCCGGTAATTTCGGTCGTCCATTTTCAGATACAGGGTGCTGTCATCGGAATCATCGGTCAGCATCATGCCCAGCACCTGGGTGCCGTATTGCCGCCACTGTTCCAGATCGGTTGACTCTGCAGTCACATAACCCAGTCCGCGAATATCCATAACAGGCCCTCATTCTTTTTATTATCCTTCCTGGGAGCCTGTCGGGTTCTCAACCATTCCGGCTAAAACCCAGGAAGAGCGGCACAACGCCTTCTCATCAATGTCAGTGATTAAAGCCGCTGGGGGAAGGGGAATCATCGTCCGATGGGACTAACGGACCAACCCCCTATCAGCAAAGAATTATACCTTTGGCACCGAGCCTCCACTTCTCCATTCTTGGTAACACCTTATGTCTATTGACACTGAATATAAGCAATTTAAACAACAGCCATAATAGACTCAAAAAAACAGAAATATTCAGATCAACAGCTTTAATGCATGTTCCTCTCTGGAAATTTATCAACAAACGTTTTAAAAAAATTAATTTTACAACCTTCAAAAACTCATTTCGACCCCGAACCGCCGGGCTTTTTAGGGCTCAAGCCATGTTTTTTTAAAGCATCAAGTACACTTTCTTTCTGACTATCTTTATAAGCTTTTGATTCAACAACAGATCTAAGGAAGGTGCGAACAACCCCAGCTATTTGATAAATTCATCTTTTGGGATCGCAAAAGCAGCCTAGCCCCTGCAATTTTTGGTGGATAATCCACCAAAAACTTACTTGAAAGTGGCAGGGTTTAACCAC
>NZ_JBLYZI010000111.1:0-16568 GCF_057680865.1 Endozoicomonas sp. Z74 | reverse complement strand
TGATTAGTATGAATCATAAGGGTTACCTTTTTACGATTTAGATTTCAGTGATTTCACCCTCTATCTAAATCGGTAACCCTTCCCTTTTTTGAAGAGGGAATTGTCAGATCAGATCTGAACTAATGCACATCAGTCTGTGGCTACCCCAGAAAAAAGTACTCTTTACCGGTGACACACTGGGGCCTTTCTTCCCCCAGTTTCCCAATATTTTCACCATGCGCGGTGAAAAAGTCAGAAAACCTATCGAGTACATCAACTCGCTTAATAAGTTGATTGCACTCGAACCTGAAATCCTGGTGCCCAGTCACTACGGGCATATAGTTGGCAAGGAGAAAATTGTTGCCGGCCTGACACTGATTCGCGATGCACTGCAGTATGTACACGATGAGACCATTGCGGGCATGAACGCGGGTAAAACTGTGCACCAGTTGATGGCGGAGATCAGCCTGCCTGAAGAACTGGAAATATCACAGGCCCATGGACGGGTTTCCTGGGCGGTTAAATCCATTTGGCATTATTACTCCGATTGGTTTTACCATGATTCCGCAACAGAGCTCTACACCGTTCCAGTCAGGGACGTTTATTATGACATAGCGGATATGGCCGGAGTGGAAAAGCTGTTGCAGCGCGCTCAGGCACACTTGGCCAAGGGCGACAAGATGCACGCTCTGCATTTGCTGGAAATTGGTCTGGCCTCTGATCCAGAGCACCAGGGGTTGTTGCAGGAACAGCTGACCATTTATGAGACACTCCTGAAACACGCGGTTGAAGTGACGAAGAATAATTACGAGAAAGATTATTTGCTCGGACTGATTAGCAGGGCCGAAGCAAGGCTTAATCCATCTTGAGTATTGGGGAAATCAGGGTAATTATGGCCTTGTCATGGCCTCCGGAGAAGCATCGCGCGGGGGGACTTACTGGAGCTGAGTAGAGGGCCGGTCCTCAAGCTAAAGTACCGGTGGGTCAGGTGGAGAAATAATAGACAGCAGTCACTTTAAAGCAGCCTGGGAAACCGTCGTCATCTGTCGTTCGTTATGGTGTGACAGAAACGGAAACGGTCAGTCCGGGCTTTCACCTGAAAACGTTCTGCGATAGTAACCTTATGAGTCTTGCCCGTGGCCTGGCGGAACATCTGACGAACTCGGAAGTACCCGGATGGAGACAGAAAACCATAAGCTAGCCGTTGCCCACCAAAATAGCACCTGTATTATTTATTCAGCCCCAGCTGCTTTTGTAAAAAAGTCAGCCCCAAAGCCTGCAGATAGGCCTGCTGCTTATGATTGGCTGCGCCTCCATGGCCTCCTTCTGTATTTTCGTAATACCTGACGTTGTGGCCCATGGACTCCATCAAGGCGGTCATTTTCCGGGCATGGCCTGGGTGAACGCGATCATCCCGGGTTGATGTGGTCATCAGTAAAGCCGGGTAGGTTTGCTGGGCGCGCACATTATGGTAGGGCGAGAATGTTTTTATAAAAGACCATTCTTCCGGGATATCCGGATTGCCATATTCCGCCATCCAGCTGGCCCCCGCCAGGAGCTGGTGATACCGTTTCATATCAAGCAAAGGCACCTCGCAGACAGCGGCAGAAAACAGTTCAGGGTATTGAACCATCATATTCCCCACGAGAAGCCCCCCGTTGGACCCTCCCTGGATGCCAAGATGACCCGGGTTGGTGATTTTTCGTTGAATCAGGTCCTGTGCCACTGCGGCAAAATCTTCGTAAGCCCGTAAACGATTCTGTTTTAGCGCGGCCTTGTGCCATTGGGGGCCGTATTCCCCTCCTCCACGAATGTTGGCTTCAACATAAACGCCTCCTTTGCTGGTCCATGCCTGTCCGGTCACAGGGTTGTAAGATGGGGTCAGTGAGATTTCAAACCCCCCATAGCCGTACAGAAGGGTCGGGTTACTTCCATTGAGCTTTATTCCTTTCGGCATGACAATAAAATACGGTATCTTTGTTCCATCTTTGCTGGTGGCAAAATACTGCTTCATTTCAAGTTTTTCAGAGCGGTAGAGTGCAGGCAGCTGCTTTACGGGCTCCAGTGACTTTTTTGGATTTCCCTGATACAGGGTTGTGGGGGTGAGATAATTATCGGAAATCAGCCAGTAATCATTTCCGAAATCGGCGTCCACCGGGTAGATATGTATTGAACTGAGCGCCGGCATGCCTTCCACTTTTTTTGGTTTCCAACCATCCTGTGGTGATAATCGATAAATCCGGCTTTTTACATCCTCCATCACATTCAGAAAGATGAAGTCTCGAGTCGCAAAGTAGCCCGCCAGAGAAGTGTTTGCGGATGGGGTAAAGATGGCTTTGACGTTTTGATGGCCTGCCATAAAGTCATCGAAGTTGGCGAGCAATAACGAGCCAGCAGGGTATTGTCTGGAATTAACTTTCCAGTCATCCCGAAGTTCAAGCAGTAAATGTTCCCGGGAAACGGTTTTGTCAGCACTGTCGGGAACGTTGATTTTTACAAGCTCGTCCGTGTCTTTTAGCAGGAAAAGCTGTGAAGAGTAGAAGTCGAGGCCCCGGTAGACAAGATTTTTTTCAAACCCCGGAGAGGTAACATGCCCTGCAGACACCCATACGTCGTTTTCCTTTCCGGCAAAAACCACCCTGGCTTTCTCTAAAGGCTCGCCACGTCGCCATTGTTTTGCCATACGAGGGTAGCCGGACTTTGTCAGAGAGCCTTCACCAAAATCGGTACTGATAAACACCGTGTTCCGGTCAATCCAGGAGATGCTTCCCTTGGCTTCCTTCCGGAAAAAACCGTTGGTAACGAATTTCCTGCCCGTGATGTCAAACTCTCGTGTCACCGTAGCGTCGCCCCCGCCCCTGGAGAGTTCGATTAAGGCTCTGTCACCATCGGGTTTAAGAACTGAAGCCCCTTTCCAGACCCAGTTTTCACCCTCTTTTTCAGCCAGGGCATCCAGATCCAGAAGGACTTCCCATGCCACTTTTTGCTTGCTGTACTCTTTTGGCGTGGTTCGCCGCCAGAGGCCACGGGTGTGGTCTTTGTCCTGCCAGAAGTTATAGTAATAATCACCGGATTTCGTTACATAGGGTATCCGGTCATCAGTATCAAGAATATTGAGGATACTTTTTTTCAGTTTTTCAAAGTGGGCGGACTCTAGCGCTTTCTGTGTTTCACGGTTTTTCTTCTGAACCCACTCAAGGGCTTTTTCTCCATTGATCTCTTCAAGCCATAAATAGGGATCATTGTGAAATTCCAAGGAGGTCTCCTGATTATGAAGGTTGCCTTGATCATTACCTGAACTTATCACGGAGAGGCTCATGCAGCATAAAAAAAGACAAAATGGCTTTATCATGGTCTCTCCCGGTCTGGCGGTGTGTGTTATAGGTAAAATTGCTTGAGTTACGACCCGTCAATAAACAGTGATGGCCAATAGGTCGTGGCACCATTCCATAAAGGTGATTTGCCCTGAAGAAAAGGGAGTATAGGCTATTAACTCCAGTTGCATTGATAGTCAGTATGTCCGGATGTCAGTTATAGATGCCCGCAGGATGGAGGCCTGCCATGGTTCATGGTGATAGCCGGGCCGGCATGACTTTTCCTTATTCTCTTCTTGAGTTACCCCACCGGGGCGGAGTAGGCTTGCGGTAAGAAAAGGCCAGAGTGAAGCCGAAGCGATGACCACAGCTATGACAGATATTATTACAACAGCCCGCGACCAGCTCCTGACCCCAGCCAATATCGGTGACGGGGAGTTAAGCCGGATTCTGGATACGATTCTGGGCCACAATGTGGATGCTGCGGATCTGTACTTTCAGTCCATGCGTCATGAGTCCTGGGTGCTGGAAGACGGGATTGTCAAGGAAGGCAGTTTCAATGTGGACAGCGGTGTGGGCGTCCGTGCCATGAGTGGCGAAAAAACCGGTTTTGCCTACTCCAATGAAATTATTCTCCCTGCCCTTGAGCAGGCGGCGGGAGCGGCTCGCAGTATCGCCCGGGCGGGCCAGCAGAATCAGGTTCAGGCCTGGCAGAGAAGTCAGCCCCTGTCGTTGTATGGTACGGCCAATCCCCTTGACTCCCTGTCCAGTGAAGACAAGGTGGACTTGTTGAAATCCCTGGATCAGGAAGCCAGAAAGGCGGATCCCTGTGTTAAACAGGTGACTGTCAGTATGGCCGGGGTGCATGAAGTGGTTCTGGTGGCGGCTTCTGATGGCACTCTGGCGGCGGATATTCGCCCGTTGGTTCGCCTGAATGTCAGTGTTATTGCGGAAAAAGAGGGGCGTATTGAGCGGGGTTCTGCCGGTGGTGGTGGCCGGGGTGATTATCGGCAATTTGTTATAAACGACACAGACCTTGGGTATGCCCGGGAGGCGGTTCGACAGGCCATGGTGAATCTCGAGGCGGTGGCTGCTCCGGCTGGTACTATGCCGGTAGTTTTGAGCTCAGGCTGGTCCGGAGTGTTGTTGCATGAGGCGGTGGGTCACGGTCTGGAAGGGGATTTTAACCGGAAAGGGTCGTCTGCCTATGCGGGGCGGATCGGTGAAAGGGTGGCTTCTCCACTCTGTACCATTGTTGATGACGGGACTCTTCAGGGGCGCAGGGGCTCCATGAATATGGACGATGAGGGTGTGGCCACTGAAAGTACGGTACTGATAGAAAATGGGATTCTGAAGGGGTATATGCAGGACAAGCTCAATGCCCGATTGATGGGGGTTGCCCCCACCGGCAATGGCCGCCGGGAGTCCTATTCCCACTTGCCCATGCCCCGAATGACCAATACCTATATGCTGGCAGGTCAGCATGATCCCCAGGAGATCATCAGCAGCGTGGATAAGGGGATTTATGTGGAAAACATGGGTGGAGGCCAGGTGGATATTACCTCCGGCAAGTTTGTCTTTTCCACCAGTGAAGCCTGGCTGATTGAAAACGGTAAAAAAACTGTGCCTGTCAAAGGCGCGACGCTGATTGGCAATGGACCGGATGTGA
The DNA here is from genome assembly GCF_057680865.1 of Endozoicomonas sp. Z74. NCBI lineage: Bacteria > Pseudomonadati > Pseudomonadota > Gammaproteobacteria > Oceanospirillales > Endozoicomonadaceae > Endozoicomonas > Endozoicomonas sp. Z74. Next base: position 11,606 of record NZ_JBLYZI010000111.1, on the reverse strand, counting down.
TGAACAGGGTGTCCATGGTGGGGAATGACCTTGAGCTGGACCCGGGCATTGGTATCTGTGGCAAGGATGGGCAGTCTGTACCAGTGGGGGTTGGCCAGCCGACCCTGAAAATCGATGAAATTACGGTTGGGGGGACGGCTTAGGCCTTGATTCCCCTAGAGCAGACAGGCAGTGTCTGGGATGCTGTCTGATTGCTTTCATTGATGCTGGATCAACCAGCGGGTTCGTAGAATGGGAACCGATTTCCAAAAAGGGGTTAACAGCCAGTAAATGAAAATGCCCGCCAGATTGGCAACCATATCCCAGAAAGAAGGGTGACGGTAATCGGTAAGCGATTGAAGGCTTTCAATAAGAGCGCCGTAGATCGCTGTGATTGTGATTTTTTTCAAATTAAGGCTCTGGTGTGGCCAGAGTCCGTCAAACAGTGCGGATAGAACGATAAATGTAAAAATATGGGCGATTTTGTCTCCGGCAAGAGGGAGTTGCCAGAAGGTTAATTCCAGATGATGGATTTTGTTTAATGGAATTAATGATAACACCAGAGTGGAGAAAAGAACGACCATAAGGGTTGTTCTTATAATGATCTGATAGTGTTGAAGGATGACTCTTTCCAAGTGCTTTAGTATTCCTTGATGTTTTTTTCAGTGTAAGATATCAATCGTCAGGCCGTTTTATTAATGTCTTTAAGTTTGATTTAATTGATCATTAGCTTTCTTTGTAAAGAACGGTCAAAAAAACGTCGTAAATAGATTATTTTAAAAATGTTCAGAGGTTGTTTTATGTTTGCTGAGCCAGGAAGAATACCCATTCTGAAATTTTAAATGGCCTGGGTTTGATCAATAGATTTATTTCGTGACAACAAATCGATACTTAATCGTTAATTAAACCCCGGCTATGGCGGGGCGACTCATAGCTGATCTTGATGTCTCCGCCATGAACCCTTCACCGTTTTCCCTCACCCCAGCCCTCTCCCAGAGGAAGAGGGAGTTTGGCAGTGCAAATTTTGAAAGACCTCCCTCTGGGTAAGGGGTTGGGTGAGGGCAAAAACCAGCTAACTTCCCCCCAGCTTTGCCGGAGGTCAGTTAGCTGCCCGATGATGTTTGTATAAACATGGCTTCTATTGATGGCTTTATGGAGAGCCTGTCCCCTTTAAATTTCTTTTCAGTCGTGGGAACGGTTATCCATCTGGTGCACCAGTCTGGACAGTACTGCAGTTCTGGTCAGCAGTCCTACCACCTGCCTGTTGTCGACAACGGGTAATAGCCGTCGTTTGTTATCCAGCATCAGCTTCGCAGCGCTTACCAGGTCGGTGTTGGGGCTGACTGAGCAGACATCAGTGGTCATTTGGTGGCTGACCATCTCCCCAACCTGTTCAAAATACCCGCCCATTAATGTACCCCGCATACAGTCTGCCTCGGACAATATCCCTACCAGCTTACCTTCTGAGTCCACCACTGGAGCTGCAGAGAGCTTTCTGTCCAGTAATTTCCGGAGGGCGACAATCACCCCGATACCGGCGTCAATGGTCAGTGGCTGGACGTCCATCAGGTCAGACACCTGCAGTGAATTTATGGCCATTCTTCTTGTCCTTTTCCGTTATCGGTACTGGTATTACCCGTGCTTTATAAGTGCACCACAACTGGGCTGTGGCTGTGAGGTGTTCTGGTGCATTGCTCTGTTTCAGGGCTTAATCGATTATTTGCAGCCTCACCCCTGGTTAGTACGCACTTTTGGTGCCAGAAAACGGTGGGCGGGTATTTTTCGTTATGGAAAAAGGAGTGTGTGAAGGCAAGGCCGCCGAGGCGCCTTGCCCGTGGGGCTATTAATCAAATTCCGTGGGCAATGCCCTGTTGTTGCAATGTGCAAGCAGACAATGAATGTCCTGCTCAATAGTTCTTCCCTGGGACAGTGTGGGGAGCTGATCGGGACTGAAAAAACGGATGTCGGAAATTTCCAGATTAGTTCTTGCCTCACCTCCCGTCAGATCGCAGAGAAAGAGCAGTTTGTAGATATGGTGGGGGTTTCTTGGGTGATATGGGTGCCGGTGGGTATCCCTCAGTGCCACCAGTTTAATGGCTTTCGCGGTATACCCGGACTCCTCCATAACTTCCCGTTCAATGCCCCTGGAAGGAGGTTCGCAGATATCGCACCAGCCACCGGGCAGCGCCCAGCAGTCATCGGATCTCTCTTTTACCAGCAGTACTTTTCCGTCCTTGAAAATGCCCCCACGGAGATCCACTTTGGGGGTTGTATAACCCTGCTCAGGCAGAAAATAGTCGTCAACCTTCTCCCTGGGGGCTCCGGTCAGGGCTGCGGTCATTTCGTGGGCAATGGCCTGCAGCTGGTGGTAGCGCTCCAGGTCAAAACCGCCTTCAGCATAGGTAATGCCGTTCTGGGCAATGGCGCGGATTTTTTCTACCCAGTCGATCCAGGGGGTATCGGGCATTGACAGGCTCCTGTTTTCAGTGGGTTATCAGGACTTTGATAGGTCCACGGTTTTCTTGTCCGGCTCACTGATTTCCGGTCCAAGAAGGATAGCCACATTCTTCCATTGACTGGAGGACTCCATCAGAATTTTGAAGCACATGGTCAGTGGGACCGAGAGTACCATGCCCACGGGGCCCAGCAGCCAGCCCCAGAAAATCAGGGACAGGAACACCGCCAGGGGGGACAGTCCCAGCCCTTTACCCATGACTTTGGGCTCAATGGCATTTCCCATCAGCAAATTAATAACGACATAACCTGCAGCGATGACCATTGCATCACTGTAACCGAACTGAAGCAGGGCGAGTAGCACTCCGGGCACCGCCGCCATGAAGGAGCCCACATTGGGAATAAAGTTGAACAGGAAAGCGACCAGTCCCCAGAGCACAAAAAAGTTCACGCCTTTGATCCAGAGCATCAGGGTAACCAGAAGGCCGGTGATCAGACTGATGACCGTTTTCAGGGCCACATAACGGTTGAAGGATTCTATGAAACGACGGATATCGGGCAGCTGATGTTCCGGTGATGAGAGAGCCAGCCGAAGTTTTCCGGGGAGGGCAGGGGCTTCAATCAGCATGAAGATCGTGGTGAGCAGGATCAGCAGGGCGTAACTCATGGTACTGCCGAGCCTGCCTATCATGTCGGTGAGCAATCCCACCAGGGCGGAAGGATCTAGGGAGTCCATCAGGGTTTTCAGGTCCAGGTGAATGTTCCGTCGGGCCAGGGTTTCCTGAGCGGTTCTAAACGTTTCGGTGAGCTGTTCCCGGTAACCGGGCAGAGCGGCGGAAAATTCCTGGATGGTTTTGCCAATATTACCCAGGAAAAACAGCATGAAAATCACAAAGGCCGTCAGGGTCAGAATGATCCCCAGAGCCCTTGGGATTCGATGACGGGCCAGGAAATTGACCACCGGGTGAATCAACAGGGTCAGAAACACTGACAGCAACATGGGAATCACCAGCGTGCTGCCCAGCTTGATCCCGGTCATGATAATGATCAGGGCGGCCAGGGCCTGAAAGGCATGTCTGGCGGATGTCGTTTGTTTAGCCCGCATCCAAGGTGTTCCTTATGGGGTTAATGCTGGTTCTCAATAGAGATGGTTCCGGCCTGCAGTGACAGGCCGGAGGGAGGTTTAATCCGGCAGATAACGTTGTTCAAGGTGTGCCTGAAAGTGGTGGGCACTCAGGGGCTCTCCGGTGGCCTGAACCATCAACGCTTCGGTGCTGAGCTGACAGCCTCGGGACCAGATGTTCTGTCGCAGCCACTGGAAAACCGGCTCAAGGTTACCGGCACGAATCCTTTTTTCAACATCTGGGATGGCTTTTTTCACAGAAGCAAACAGTTGGGCCGCCACCATGGCTCCGAGGGTGTAGCCGGGGAAGTAGCCAAATGCACCCATGGGCCAGTGGATGTCCTGCATGCACCCGTCTCCGTGGTTATTGCCCACCTCCAGCCCCAGGTACTCTTTCATCTTCAGGTTCCAGAGCTCCGGGATATCGTCCACTTCGATTCTGCCCTCCACCAGATCTCGCTCTATCTCGTACCGCAGAATGACATGGGCGGGGTAGGTGATTTCATCAGCATCCACACGAATCAATCCTGGCCGGACCTGGGTGTAGATGCGTTCCAGATTGCTTAATTCAGCAAAGGGAACTGCCTCGTTGTTACAGAGGTGCTTGATGATCAGTGGCTGCAGTAACGACAGAAACGCCGGACTGCGACCCAGCTGCATTTCAAAAAACAGGCTCTGCCCTTCATGGATTCCCATTGAACGGTAACTGGCAACGGGGAGTCCCCGGTTTTTTTCGGGAAGATTCTGGTTGTAACGGGCATGACCGGTTTCATGGATGGTGCCCATCAGGGCTTCAACAAAACTGGCTTCGTTGTAGCGGGTGGTCAGCCGGACGTCTTCACTGACGCCGCCACAGAAGGGGTGGGTGCTGATATCCAGGCGGCCATGGTTGAAATCGAAGCCCAGCAGTTTCATCACCTCCAGCCCAAGGGCTTTCTGGTTATCAATACTGAACGGACCTTCTGGCTGGAGAAGCGTTATTGAGGCCTGTTTTTCCAGGGCCCGTTGAATACGCTCCGGTAGCCAGGCTTTCAGGGAGCCAAACAATGGGTCCAGCTGGCCGGTGTCCATGCCGGGCTCATACAGTTCCAGTAGAGCGTTGTAGGGGCTGCATCCGGTATGTTCTGCCCGGATGTTGGCCTCTTCCCGGGTGAGGTCGACCACCTGTTTGAGGTTGCTGGCGAATCCCTGCCAGTCATTTTCGGGGCGCTGGCTGCGCCAGGCGTGCTCACACTGACTGGTGGCCTGGGTTTTTGCTTTGACCAGGCGCTCAGGAATGACGCTGGCATGGCGCCACTCCCGTTCCATCTCTTTCAGGGAGGTTTGTGTTTCAGCCTCCTGCTCTTCTTCCATGGCCTTATGAATCCAGTCGCCCACTTCCGGGGCCGTAAGCAGATTGTGGAGCAGGGCATTCAGCTCGGCCAGAGCATCCCCCCGGGCCTGGTTGCCGCCAGGAGGCATCATTGCTGCCTGGTCCCAGCTGGCCAGGGAGCCCAGATGCTGGAGCCGGTAAATCTGCTGGAAGCGGGAAACCAGGTTCTGGTAAGACAGGGTCATCGTCACTCTCCGTCAAGGTCAGATTGATCAGGCAGGTCTTATCTGCTGTCCATGGTTATTTGGTCGATCTGCAGTGATTCATTATTTTGCCCTATTTTGCCTTGTATTGCTTGCTGGTTTTTTATGGGTGAGGGGCTAAAATTGGAACAAAATGTTGAAATGTCGCTGAAATTGATCATAGGCAATTCAAATACAGGCTTCTGATCGTTTCTGTATCTGTTCGATTCTTCTGGATTTCATATCATTGAGGTGGGCTGATCTATACGCTCATGGTTGTTTATGAATAAAGTAATCATTGCGTTGATACTCATTGTATTTCTGGGTTCTGGTTGTAGCATGCGACAAGAGGAACCCTGCCGTCAGAATCACTCTTCGTTATCTGACACGCGGGATTTTTTCATGGCCCAGAAACTGGAGCGAGGGAGTCAGTTTTCCCCAGCGACTGTTCGCCTTGTTGATTACAATTCCAAAACGGGTAACTATTTGTTTCGAGGTAATATGCCGCTCGTCCATGGGACATTTGCGCACAATGAGTTGATGGAAACCTTGAATAAAATTTCGGTACAAGAAAGGCATCAACCTATTCCTGATGGAGCTCTTCTTGTGGATGTTTCATTAATTAACAGTGTCGTTGAAGGGGAAGATTTAAACATAGAGGCGACTTTTTTCAAAGAAAACCCTGGTGTTGGTTATCTCATCAAGCACTCTATTTACGGGGCGCTGACCAGTCCCAACTGGTATCCTGAAACCTTAAGAAAGGATCTTGTAAAAATACCCAGTATTGGTCATCTTCGAAATTTGGTGAGTCAGCTAAAAGAACTCATTGACACTCGTGGGGCTAAACCCCTGGTTATCTATGTGCATTGCGAAGGAGGGCACGATCGGACAGGTGAGGTTATTGCTGCTTATCTTATGAAGTATTCTGAGATGAGTTTCGTCAATGCTTATGATAATGCTAATCAGGTTGCAGGACGCTTAATCAGTCGTTTTAGTCATTATGGATTGCAATGGTACGCTTTTTATTTGAAGGATATTCTTGGCCTGAAAACGATTGGAGAGATCAACTGAAGTATTATCTTATAAAAAGAGTTTCAACGATACAGCCCAGAGCTAGCAAGCTTAATCAGCTGTATCGTTGACTCTCTGCCAGTCAGGTCACTCTACGAGAAGAAGTGCATTGTATATTGGACGATTGTTATCACCAGAGTTGCTTACCGTAGTTAATTTACCATTTCTGTTGACAACCATGCCTGTCGAGCCACCCTGATCCATACTCATGGCATCTACGGGTGTAACGTGGATGAGAACCGGAATTTGCCGGGCGATATAGTTGGCCATTTCAAATGAATACATGCCATGGGTTCCATCCGCTCCATCAACTGTAAATAATATCGCATGATGATGGTTGTTTGCTCCTTTTCCAAGAATAAAAGCAGTATTCGCTGAAAATTCAAGCGTTGAAGGAATGAGTTCATCTTTGATGGCCAGTTTTCCGGAACTCATTAACCCCGGCCCTGCACCAAGCGCATGAATGATATCTTCAGTATCAAATTTTCCAGAGGCTGTATCAGCTATTTGGTAATCAGCCTCTTTCTTTTTAATGAAAGAGGTTCTTGATGAAGGTAAAGATCCAATGCTGTGGCAGTTATAGGAAAAAGTCTGTTGATTTATAACCAGGATTCCATCACCAATTTGATGGCTGCTATAGGGAGGTTCTTCGAAGTTAAGGTAGAACTTGGACAGACAGTTAGAATCAAGGAAGGGTCTTGTTATAGAATCTGAAGGAATGAAGAAATAGCCTCCGTTAATGCCAGCCAGGACTTTTTTTCCATGAGTGTTAGTGTCTTTGGCAATTCCAATCAAAGGCTGTCTAAAATTGTAGGGTTTTTTGTTGGCGGCAATAGCGGGCAGGAGCCTGGCTTTTGGGTTGGCATCAAGGTCAATGTCAATAAGATTGATGGTTAACTTTGAAATGCTTTTTCCATGGCGAAGTAATATAGAAGGTATATCTTTTGGCCAGACCCCATTGCACTGAAATTGCCAATGAATGGCCCCCCCTCCCGCTTCACTGTTGTTCAGTAGTTGGCAAGTCCAGTTGTAATCCAGGCTTGCCAGCCAGGTCAGCTCTCTGTCTATGATGCCTGAAACGCCTTCGACTCGGTCTGGCAGGGGTTTGTTTGCAAGTTCTTGATTGACAATTTTTCTTGTTTCATGAATGTTATTGTGGATGGCCCTTGTTTCCTCTATCGGGGAATGACCACATGACGTGATTAAAATAATATTTGAGAATAAAAATAAGTGCTTTTTAAATGGCCTTTTTCTAAAAAGCTTGTTCAGGAAATTTAATCTGTTAATTGCTGCAAGTACTGCAGCGGCACTTGTGCAGTCAGATAAAGGGCTCATTTTTAATCCGGATGTTTGCAATGATGAGGATGAGCTAGATCGTAGTTTATATTTCTGAAACTGTATATTTTTAGCTTCTATCAGGCTTTCTGGTGCAGTGTGGTTACACCGCATTATCCCCTGGTTCGTCGCAACGCCCTGGTGTTCTGATCTCGCCCCGGTAAAATGGGCAGCTCGATAGTTTCAACTGTAACACTCAGGGGCGACTACTATTGATGTTGGAAAAATACTTCAAGTCAATGGCAGGCCTATGAAATCCGTTCAGTCATTATTGCAGATAGCATTATTAATTTTGTTTATCAGCATCGATTCTCTATATGCAGAATCGCTAGCCGATAAGCAATGCCCTTCTCCGGCAAAAGATGAGACACGCCCGGAGGTTCTGACTCAATGGGTATTTGACCATGAAAGGGTGCTGAAAGAAAAAGGCTGCTGGCGGCAACATCTGGAGCTGGGAAAAGAAGCGCTGGCTTTCAAGGGGCTTGCTTCAGAGATGGCAGAGCGGCTTCGTCTGCAAATGGCTTCCTCGGCCTTTTATCTTGGGGACTATCCATTATGCGGGGAGTTAGCCGCTGACGCTTATGAAAGTGCCCTCAAACGGGGAGATACGAAGGGGCAGGTAGAAGGCCTTTACCTGCTGTCTGCGGCTTCAAGGGCCATGCACAAGCCGGATGCGGTTCCCCTTGCGCGGAAGGCCCTGGCGCTTCTTAACCGCACACCGGCGGGTGATTCGCTGTTGCTGGCCAAAGTGCTCTATAACCTTGGGGCGGCACTGACGGATGGGCAGCAGGAAACGTTGAATGCTTTGAAAGAGGCAGGCAGTGCCTTTGATCAGGCTTCCCGGTTGTTTCTTCGGGAAGGGTATGACCGGGATGCCCTTAGGTCAGGGATGAGACTGGCCCGGGTGGATTACCTGGAGGGGCATGATCAACAGGCAAAAAGCCGGATGGATGCTCTGGAGCCCCTGAAAAACAGGGTGGATACCCCAAGAACCGATATGCAGTTTGACTACCAGATGGCGAAAATTCTGAGCCGACTGCAGCGATGGTCTGAGGCCAGCCAGTATGCCCACAGGGCACAAGGGCAAGCCAAAGCACTTTCAGCACGGGCGGATATTGAGCGTGTAAACCGTTTACTGGAAGCCATCAGTCAGAAACGGGTAAACGTGGAATAAAATGCACCTTGGTTATGGGGGAGCCTGCTGTGTTCCGCCTGCTCCCCCTGGCCTGGATGGGTTACTTGATTCGTTCAAGTTTCATATCAAAAATACGCAGTTGGTTCCATGGCTGGCCTTTTTCGATAGAAAGCTCCAGTGTTGCCACGCCTTTGCGGGTTGTGAATGACCCGAGGTCCATCTCTGTTTTTTCGCCCCGGGTTTTCAGCAGTGTAATTTGTCTCGACTCCTGATTGAGGGTGACCTTCATTTTCTGATAACCGGGGCTGTTAAGCGTGCTTTTCAAGGCCCAGGTACCTTCTGAAGGAATCTCAAATTTCCAGGATATGCTGTCACCTGGATCAGTCCAGGGTTCAAGCACGCGAATGCCAGCGTTGGAGTCCACAGCAATCAGGTTAATGGAATCTCCTTTTAAACGGGCATGGTCAATACTCAGCTCCACCATGGGCAGGGTGGTTTCAGCGGAAGCGTCAAAGGCAATGGCGGTAGCGGGAATAGCCACTACGTGGGCAATATCCCGGAGTGATTCCGGTAAGCTCTGGTAATCCACAGCAACCACCGGGTTGCCCTGGTCATTGACGTTGAGGGTCACTTTGCCGCCGCTGAGTTCAAAGCTGTTCTTAAGCGCGCTGGCATCGGTGACTTTCATGGAGGTGATGGGAAGAGCCCCATGGGGTTTGCCCATGAAAATGGCATAAACCGTTTGCTGGTCTTTTGAACGGGAAAAGCGAATATCATCCCCGGTGTATTCCATCATTTCCTTGTAGCGGGCTCCAATATAGCCCTTGAACCGCTTCTGGAACGGCCCTTCGCCATAGACTTCCCATGGGCGGGTGTTGTAGATACTGTCTCCATAAATGTTCAACCATGAGCCAATGGTATTCAGAGCCTTCAGCTGGTGCTGAGGGATATTGCCCAGGTGATCCGGCGCAACATTCAGCAACAGAACGCCATTTTTGGAGACCAGGTCCGCCAGCATGTGAACCAGGTAGGCACCTTTCAGGCTTCCTCTCTGGCTCTGTCCCGTTGGGCTGTAAAACCAGTAATTACGACCGATGGATTCATCGCTCATAAAGGTTTTTTCCTGCATCGTTCCCGGGCGGGCCCTTTCCTTATCCAGCATGCCTGTCGGGACTCTGGGGCCGTGTTTGTGAATAAAAGCCAGCTCCTGACCGTTGGCGATGGCCTGGTTGTAGTAAAACTGCGCCAGCTCCATCTGGGCTGGTTCCGGCAAGAGGTTGCCAAAACCGTAGTCAAACCAGACTCCGTCAGGTTGGTACTTAAGAACCACTTCTTTGATGATGTTGATATTCCGTTCGATAAACTCTGGAGTGGGTGGATCGGTTTTTTTGTGGGGTTCGTTATAGAGCATCACCGCTTCAGGGTTGCTGCCATCGAACTCATAGGCCTCAATATAAGATCGGGTCCAGCTGGCCAGGTTATGAAATGTAGCCAGGAATTTCATGCCGCGCTGACGGTAGGCTTTTTCCAGCTCACCTGTGATATCCCGCTTTGGGCCCAGGTTTTTTACATTATAAGGGTTCAGGTTACTGTCCCACATGGGCACATTGTCGTGATGCAATACCACCATGCCGGCAAATTTGGCTCCGGCATTATGAAAGGTTTCAGCCCAGGTCTCGGCACTAAACTCAGGGGCTTTGAACTCGTTCAGGATATCTTTGTAGCCGACGGTATTATGATCCCCGAAGGTTTTCCGGTGAAACTCAAAGGTGGGCATCTGCCTTTTATACATATTGGTATAATAATCCAGCGATCCTGGCACCGGGTATCGGGCAAACTCTGTCTGGGGGCCCCAGTGGGTATAGATACCGAATTTAGCATCCTTCATCCACTCTGGGGCATCATCTACCTGGGACAGAGACTCCCAGTTTCTCTCAAATGGTAAGGAATCCGAGGCGGTTACGGTGTGAATAAGGCCAGCCATGGCAATTGCTGTCACTATTTTTACCAGTGACAAGGATTGATTAACTCGCATGCTACTCCTGGTGCGGTTGTTTTAAGGTTCTGCTGATACCAGAGGGAGGGGGGATTTTAAGGTGGATGCCTGTTAAGCGACTATTGACGTTAGTCAATGGAGGTGGAGTTAGTTTTTCTGCCGTTGAAGTTCACCGGCCAGCCATTGGAGGCGGCCGGTGATCCTGCAAAGTGTCACGAATAATTTATTGCCAGCTGGTTACTCCATCAATAGGCAGTGTTCGCTCAAAGGGGTAGAGCTCATGGTTTTGCTCCGGGATGAAGACTGCTTTCTCAATGGGTTTAAAGTGGTAGCTGGCCTGCTTCTTCGGGCATGCTGGGTTTGCAAGTATTCAGAGGAAATATCTGGTTGGAAACCTCTGTTGTATTGTTACTCGGAATGTTATGGTGGATTCTTTGGGGGGGGAGTGGCATTACTTTTCCATGGTGTATTTGTTTGACCTTTTCTGGGTATTATTAATTGTGCCGGATTCGTTGATAAGTCATTTTTTAATCAATTTTTTGTTTTTTTTGAATCAGTTCACTTTTAGTTTTCTTTTTATAAGTAGCGGGTCTCATTTTTAAAATTATATTTTGGGGGATTTTATTTTCTGTTTTGATTGGTGATCCTTTTTTCTGTGCTGATTGAGATGTTTTTTGATCAGGATAATATTTAATTGTTTTGTGTTTTTTGCTTGTTATCTTTTTATTCGCAAGTCGATCAGCAGGTTATGGATTGATAGAAATTATGTAAGCGTTTTTTACTTGTTCAGCCATAATACTTCATATTCATTTTCTCTTCTCTGGAGTCACCCCAGGGCAAAAACATGATCACCAATTGAACAGCGCCATCAAGAAACAGCCTGTATAATCAGGGTTTTTCCTGTCTTTCGATGTCTGCAAAAGCCCTGTTTTCCAAATTCTCCTCGCTCACTGATAAGC
>NZ_JBLYZI010000110.1:0-16601 GCF_057680865.1 Endozoicomonas sp. Z74 | reverse complement strand
GATTAGTATGAATCATAAGGGTTACCTTTTTACGATTTAGATTTCAGTGATTTCACCCTCTATCTAAATCGGTAACCCTTCCCTTTTTTGAAGAGGGAATTGTCAGATCAGATCTGAACTAATGCAGATAAGGCGCTTTGAATCACCCTCAAAAGCCCGGTTCCACCTTGTTTTTTCATTTTCACTTTACGAGCCAAGGAAAATGAATATCATAGCTTAGTCATTAGGCCAATAAAAGAGCGGGGGAGAACTCGGATCCCAGCCAATCTGCTGGAATCTCTGGCCGAACTCCAAAAAGCACTGTTCAATTTCTGCTTCATAGGGTTTTAGCAGCTGATAAACAAACCCCATGCCGTTATACCCTGACTTAATGGCAAACCCAAGCCTTAACTGATGGAGTAGTATAAACATCACTGTACTTCTCTCATAGAGTTTTTCCGCGCCTAATAACCGGTTAGAACAGCCTCGATTGATGAACATCATAATAAGGTCTGTCCAAGCGGTTTCTCCTGTTACACAAGCTACTGATTTCCTGAACGCATCAGCAGTAGCATAAGATGCCAGACGTAAAAAACACTCGACAAATAGAGTATGAACAGGCACTCCCCAATTGGGTTTGACCATTGCCACTCCAATGCCTGTAACTAAAAATACAACAACCGTAAGACCTTCAGACTGTATCTGAGTTTGATCATCAATATCCATGAATTGAAGGGTTTGATGAATATCAGACTGAACATTGCCTTTCAAAAAAGAAAATCCAGTAGATTTTGTATTCCCTAGCACCGCTTTAAAAACAGGAGGCAGTCGCCCCCAGATAACAGGACTAAATTCTGCCAGGGCATCCGCACCTATCATGGAGAAATAAACAGGCATTCCCTCAATGACACGGTATTGACTTTTCAGTCCTGAGTGCTGGCCAGAAGACTCTTTAATTTGCAATGAAAGCTCATTGGAAAAACCTTTGAATAAGTGATAATTGAGTTCACTTGAATAATGCTGATCTACTTTATTGACACCAGGGGTGACCATCTGACTCATTAAGAATCCACCACCCAAAAATACGATAGCAGTTATACCATGCGGATTTTGATACCCTTGTCTTCCAATGTGATAAGCCATCTTCTTTTCTGCATGAACACACGATCCAAGAGTGTAATATTGGTTAAAGAAAGCTCTATCATTACTGTTCCCAGTAGCATCTACACCATCAGCGCTGAGACTATAAGTAAAAAGAAAATTTATCATTTCCAGAACAACTGGAGAGACAAAGTCAGTAAAAAGTGTTTCATCACCTACTTTTACATCAGGTTCTGGAGAATAGCCATCTTTATAAATGGAGTCGCACAATCCGCAAGTATAACCTGTTCCATTCGTATTTTTTGGATATGAAAGGCAATAAACGACCCCATTCTGAGATGAGTAAGCACTTTGTGCAACAACATTAATAAAACAGACCACAACAAAATATTTAACTCTATTTTGCTTCACCAAATTATAACTAACATTCATTAGTTTGATAGCGTAAAACATTGCACCATATTCCCTGTAACAGATAGCGCTATAACATTATTTTTAATGCTAAAAATAGCAGCACCTGGCAGCTCGGAACTCAGTATATTCACCTATTCATGTTATTAAATGTAACTCACCTGTCCTGTTAACGACAATGATCATTTAAAAGATAGCTTTCAGTAACCGTACCTTTGGCATTTTCGATAATACACCCCGTATCAAAAGGAATTAAATAATGACCTTTGTCCAGGTCACTTCTCCAGTATTGCTCCGGAGAAATATCAACCCTGAAGGGATCAAAGAAAAAAACAATACTCCTCAAAACCCTTTCAGTGTGCATTGCAGTGTAAGCCGCTGTGGCGATTGTATTCATAACTCCTGTTTGAATACCTGAGATCATCGGAGGTAATAGCACTCCGCCAGCAAAGATGTTGCGATATTTAGAGTCAGGTGAAGCCTGTGTTTTGATAAGAACAAACAGACTAAATTGTAAGGTAAGGCCCAAAAGGTCATTGAACACTGGCCCTCCCAGATTCATTTTTTCGGAAAGATCTGCGAGAAGCTCAGACGCCCCAAAACCTGATGCTTCTACCATATTTTCCAAAAAAACAACAGAGAAACCACTTGTAGGAGAATGAGTCATTAACCGATAAGAGAGTGAACTCAATATTAATGTTGTTACAGCCGAACAAATAACCTTTTGAGTGACTGGATCTTTAGTCTCAAAAACTGAGTCAACAACGTTATAACCGGAATGAACCATATCCTTTGCCCCTGAGTATGCCATATATGCAGCCGAAACACTTGCTGCTTCAGGAAGTATTTTTTGGAAAAGAACAGCTGATCTTTGAAAACGGCTCCACTGCGGAGCATCTTTCAGAGTTTTACTCAAATTGATATCAGGATTAAATATACCCACGTATTTTCCTGACGTTATCAATAACATCACCGCTCCGCTTAAAACCCACTTAGAGATAGATTGAGCCCATAGGGGATTATCCTCATCAATATAAGCTCTAACAACCTGGTCTTCAATAGTAAGTGACTGCGCCTTTAAAAATAGTCCTGTGATAACAACTGATTTTGAAATGACCGATAAGGATTCTGAGTAACTTAATCGTTCATAATCAAACCTTCCCGTAGGGTGTAATTCAATATAAGCAGAATCAGCAAGCAGCACTATAAACGCACTACTAAAACAAGCAAGCGCTTCCGAACTATCAGTTAGTGATTTAACAGTTGCGACCAAACCGTTTCCAAAATGATATACCACAGCAACCCTGAGGGCAGTTAACATCTGGGAGCCTGGGTCAACTGCTTGAGCATTCAAAGCATTATTAGAAGGGTCATAAGGTAACAACAAAGGCAGTGCCAGGCATAATTTTATTTCCGGCTTATCACTGTTAGACTTTATTAATGAAAGCACTTCTTCATAACTTTGTTCTCCCTGCCATTGCTTAGGCAAAAAGCCATTGCGATCAACCTCATTATCCACGACGTCCTTGTCGTCTGAAACCGGGGGATGGCTTATTGCATTAACCACCCAGAAGGTTAATACAACAAAAGTGACCTTGGCAGACCAATTGGTTGAGCGGTAATATCTTCGCTGGAGCCCCATACAGCATACCTAATCTGAGAGCAAGCAGTTTTTATCATCCGTACCATTGCATTTTAAATGGCAGCACCACACTACCAGTGATAATGGCTAGCCATTTTTTATTATCACGTTTTTGTTCTTATAACATCTCCTTCAAAGTTAATTGATTAACTCTGAACATCTTTTGTTAGATTTATTCAACAAACTATTGAAACTTAAATTTTAAAAATGCAACAAGAACGTTTTGAAAGCTAGCACTGCACACAACCAATTTCAACAAATAAAAATGAAATAAATAGCTCTTTTTTAACTTTGAATTCATCATTCCAATAACCCTATCTATTACATTATGATCACACACTCACTAAATCGCATTGAGCAAATCATGAAGAAAGTTTCATAGAAATAAAAAAGAGGAGCATCCACCGTTGATACTCCTCCCTTTAGTCCAATCAAAAGATGTTACGGAAATGCTTACCCAAACAGCTTTTCCACCTGGGCAATATCACTGCTGTTACCGGTGAGCACCACAATATCTCCGGCACAAAGTATCATACCGGGTTGAGGCTGAAGCACCATATTATCCCTGCGGACTTCAACAATGGATACATCGCGGCCACGGAAGTCCAGGCCATCGACACACTGGTCGCAAGCCGTACAGTTGTCACTGACGGTCACTGCATGACGGTGAGCATGGTCGTCACTTTCCAGAAGAAAGTCATTCAACCCTGGATAAAACCCGTTAAGAATCTCGTAGCCCTTGGCCCGAGCCTCATTCACTCTTTGAAGGACAATCGCTGGATTCATACCCAGCATCAGCAGGGCATGCTTGACAATCAGCAGACTGGACTCGAGTACCTCAGGTATAACCACCGTGGAACCGGCTTTTTGCAGTTCTTCAGACTGGCTGTCATCCCGGGTTCGGACCAGAATCGGGATAGAAGGGGAGTATTGTCGAACGGCTTTTACGATCTGGATAGCATCCCCGGAGCGGTCAATACAGATGACCACCTGGCTGGCCCGCTCAAGGCCCACTGCCTGAAGCAATTCAAGCTTGCGACAGTCACCATAAAACACGGGGTCACCGGCAAGGCCGGCTTCGTGAACGTGGAGAGGATCATCATCAATGGCAACAAAGGCTTTCTTTTCCTGGGCCAGGAATCGGGCAATGGTTTGACCGACCCGGCCATAACCACAGATCAGGGTGTGGTGATGAATATGGGCGGTCTGCTTGCGCAGTTCTTCGTCTTTTAAATGGTTGCGGGCCTGATCGGCTCTGTCGTATTTCAGCCACTTGGCAATGCTGTCACTTTTGCGGATCAGCAGGGGAGCTGCAATCATGGAAAGAATGGTAACGGCCAGGACGATGGAGGCCAGGTCGCCACCGGTCTGGCCGTATTGAGAGGCGAGGGCGATCAGGGCAAAACAGAACTCGCCCCCCTGAGCCAGGGAAAGGCTGGCCCTTAAAGAAATATTGCGGGCCTCACCGGCTGTTCGGGCCAGGGCATACACCACAACAAATTTAAACAGGATCAGGCCGACCGTCCCCAACAGCACTTTCCACCAGAAGTGCAGCAGCACTTCCATATTCAACATCAAACCGACGGAAACAAAGAACAGCCCCAGCAGCACATCCCGGAAAGGCTTGATATCCGCCTCGACCTGGTGCTTGTAATGACTTTCGCCCAGCATCATGCCTGCCACGAACCCGCCCAGGGCCATGGACAGCCCCAGGGCATGGGATAGCCAGGCCGCCATCAGGGCAATGACCAGAGCCATGAGCACAAACAACTCCTCAGAGCGGGCTTTGGCCACTTCATGGAATATTTTTGGCAGCAGCCATTTGCCCACGGCCAGCATGGCCAGAACAAATACAATACCCTTGGCAAACGCCAGCCCCAGAGAGGAGCTAATGGACTGGCCGGTTCCCCCTGCCAGGGTGGGCACCATAATCAGAAACAGAACCGCAGCAATATCCTGGAATAACAGAACACCAATGGCCAGCTGCCCCTGTCTGGAACGGATTTCATTACTCTGGGTAAGCTCTTTCGACACAATGGCGGTTGAAGACAGGGCCAGTGCCGAAGCACAGATCAATGACACCAGTACCGGAAACTGAAGCGCCACCAGAACCCCGAATATTCCCATCCCACTCAGCAGAACCTGGAGGCCCCCCAGACCAAATACCTCTTTTTTCATGGCCATGATGGTTTTCAGGGAAAACTCCAGCCCCAGGGTGAACAGCAGAAAAACAACACCAATTTCCGCCAGCAGAGTGATATCAAAATCCGGCTGGATCAGCCCGGAGGTGGTGGGGCCAAGGACAATGCCCACAAACAGATAACCCAGGCTTTCCGGCAGTTTGAAGCGCTTGAACAGGGCAATGGTCATAACTGACAGTGCCAGAATAAGCATCAACTGATTAAAAAAGGTAAAATCCATGGGTTCGCCAGTTGGTTATTAATGCGTTACAAAACAACAGTATACGAAAAATACGCAAACAATGGTTATATCTACATAATTTTTATTAATCCTTCGTTATAGTATCGCAGTTATTTCCCGCCAGTTTAGGAGTTCGTTTATGGTCCAGCTGATTTTATATACTACCTCCGGTTGTCATTTGTGCGAAGAAGCTGAAATCATACTGAACCGGCTTGCACAGCAAGGTGTCTGCCAGTGGCAGGCGGTTGAAATCGCAGAAGATGAACAGCTCGTTGACCGTTATGGAGTCCGCATACCCGTGGTCAGCAATGTGTTCAGCGATGGAAAAGCTGAAGAAATAGGCTGGCCTTTTGATCATGAGCAGCTGGAAGACTGGCTGAAAACCCGCGTTTTGGGATAGGATAAAATTCTTACAGTCGTTAATTGGCAGGGATCGCATGATTAACTACACCCGGGTAACTTCTGAGTTCAATGATGGGCAATACGTGACCGCTGAAAACAATCGCTTACTGAAAATCGCCACTTATGCGTCTGTTGCTACCGCCAGCATACTGATCCTGGCCAAACTGGCGGCCTGGTTTATGACCGGGTCCATGAGTCTTATGGCCACGCTGCTGGATTCCACCATGGATATCCTAGCCTCCCTGATCACCCTTTTTGCGGTCAGAATCGCCATCACGCCCCCGGATGAAGATCACCATTTTGGCCATGGCAAAGCGGAGCATCTGGCGGTGCTGGCACAATCCGCTTTTATTGCCGGGTCTGCCATTGTCCTGCTGCTTAATATATTTGACCGGATGACGGGCCAGACCGTGGCCCTGGAAAACGAAACCGTCGGTATTGTGGTGATGGTTTTCTCCCTGGCCGCTACCCTGGTACTGCTGGGTATCCAGCGTCATGTCATCCGGAAAACCAACTCAGCCGCCATCAAGTCGGATTCCCTCCACTACCAGGTGGACCTGCTTACCAATATGGTGGTGCTGGCTGCTCTGGTCGGCGCAAGGTTTGGCTATTACCAGGTGGACAATATTCTGGCGGTTCTGATTGGTATTTATATGCTGGTCAGTGTCAGAACCCTTGCCTGGGAGGCCATTCAACAGTTAATGGATCACTCCCTCCCCGACGAAGATTTAAAGGAAATCGAGAAAAGGGCGCTTTCCATAGAAGGCGTTCTGGGCATTCACGATGTCCGGACAAGAGTGTCCGGAACTATCCCTTTTATCCAGATGCACCTTGACCTGGAGGCAAACCTACCGTTGCAGCAGGCTCATGAGCTGGGCGCGCAGGCAAAACGGGCCGTTCTGAACTATCTGCCTACGGCGGATGTTATTGTTCACCTTGACCCTGAGCGGCCGGAACTGGAACAGGGGGAAGATTAAAAAACCGCCTGGCGGTACCGGATGTCTGCTGGGCAATCACCTCTGGTGTTTTACCGGTATGCCGGGCGATCATGGTCACCACCTCTCCCAGAAAAGCCGGCTCATTACGTCGGTTTTTCGGTTTCTTCTCCAGGGTTCTGGGCAGCAGGTAAGGGGCATCGGTCTCTATCATTAACCGGTGTTCGGGAATGTCTTTCAGCAGCGGATGGAGATGGGTTCCCCGGCGTTCGTCACATACCCAGCCGGTAATGCCAATGTGCAGGTCCAGATCAAGATAACGGTAAAGCGCTTTTTTATCCGCGGTAAAGCAATGAACCACCAGGGCACTGATTTGATCCCGATAAGCCTTAACCATATCAGCAAATCGCTCAGATGCGTCACGCTCATGGCAAAACAGTGGCAACCCTGACTCAATGGCCAATTCAAGTTGAGCCTCAAAGGCTTTTTCCTGGACTGCCCGTGGTGAAAAGTCCCGGTTAAAATCCAGCCCGGTTTCCCCTGCAGCCACCACTTTCTCTTCCAATAGCAGCTCTTTCAGGTTGTTAATGGCCTGTTCACTTGCCTCATTGGCATCATGAGGGTGGATGCCCGCCGTGCTGAAACAGCCGTCATACTTCTGGGCAAGTTCCAGAGCCTGGTGGGACTCCTCTACAGACGTTCCCGTCAGAATCATAGTTCTGACGCCATGGTCCGAGGCTCGCTGCACTACCTCATCACGATCCTGATCAAAAGCTTTGTTGCCAAGATTAACGCCAATATCAATCAGGTCCGCTTGAACATTGTGAACATTAAGAGCCATCAATACTCCAAAAAGGTGATCTTCATAAAGAGGGTATTTTGCAGTGGTCAACTTCATGGAACAAGAGGGGCTCTGGTAAGATGCACAACCGGAACAGCGCCTGAGTACAATCATTGATCAAAACAGTTGATCAAAACCGCTGAACAAAACGGCAAAAGGATGATACCTATTATGCAAGTCACCGAACTGGCCATTTACCCGATCAAATCCTCCCGGCAGATCACTCTGGGGGAAGCTCTCATCAGCAGAACCGGGTTTGAACATGATCGCCGCTGGTTGCTGGTTGACCTGGAAGGGCGCTTTATCACCCAGCGACAATACCCGCAACTGGTGAAGGTGACTGCTACACCGGAGAGGGGAGGGCTCTTGCTGCAAAACACCGGGATGGAAGATCTCTGGGTGCAACAGCCAGACCCGAACCTGAAGACGCCGGTTGAAGTCAGTGTCTGGAAAGACCAGTGTCAGGCTATCGATGCCGGTGATGACGCGGCCGAATGGTTTTCAACCGTTCTGGATAAAACCTGTCGCCTGGTTCATCAGCCGGATCACGCTATACGCCCTGTTGACCCGCATTTTTCCAGCCCCTCTGACCAGACCAGTTTTGCCGATGGCTTCCCCTTTCTACTGACCAGTGAAGCTTCCCTGGATGAATTGAACAGCCGTCTTTCCCAACCGGTCACCATGGAGCGTTTTCGCCCCAATATCGTTATCGATGGCCTGGAAGCCTGGGCCGAAGATACCTGGAAAACGATTCAGATCGGAGAAGTGACCTTCAGGGTCGCCAAACCCTGTTCCCGCTGTGTGATGACTACCATCGACCCGAAAACTGGAGAAAAAACCGGAAAGGACCCGTTAATGACACTGTCGCAATACCGGCGAACAAAGATGGGCGTTATCTTTGGCCAGAACCTGATCCATGATCAGGCAGGTATCATCAGGGTAGGGGACAAAGTCACAGTTCTTTCTGAGTAACGCTCTTTTCAGGATGTAAATTTACTTTATAAAAAGCAGCTATTGTTCTGATATATAGCTGCTTTATAGAATGCCCGTTACCTGTATTTCCATTAGAAGCTTACTCCACCTCACGGGTAGACGTCCCGCCCCTCCTTATGCTGTCTATGCTTAATGAAAGATAATAAGGATAGGGGGGGGCTGAAATGCCGATTCGCAACAACCATGGACATAGACCACAGCTTCAAAAAGATGTACGCCTTCAAAAAAACCTCAGACAGCAGGAAAAACTCAAGGCAGCAGAGGAAAAAAACCAATATAAACGGGAGTATCATCGGTTTGTTCGGGAAACCAAGGCAGCAAAAACAGATGGAATGCAAAACTCTGGCCACCCAGGTGACTCCGGGAAGAAGAATCTTGAAGATCGTTCAATCACGGCCTGGTTCAGTAAAGTATTCCATAAAATCTTTGGCTAACCCCCTCACACACGTATTCCCCATTATTACAACCGCCCATTACTAAGAGTGAATGGGCGTTTCCTGAATAGGGCTAACCCGCTTTCTGCCGGTCTTGCTGTCGTCCGGCAATCACCAGCAGGCAGGGTGTCAATACCAGCGTCAGGACCGTTGCAAAGGCCAGCCCTCCGGCAATGGAGGTAGAAAGCTGACTCCACCACTGGGCCGTTGGCCCACCAATTTCCAACCGGTGATTGAACAGGTCAATATTGGTGGACAGTACCATGGGCATCAACCCGAGGATGGTGGTAATGGTGGTCAGCATAACCGGCCGGAGACGCTGGGCACCGGTTCTCAAAATGGCCTCTTCCGCTTTCATCCCCTGTCGACGAAGCAGGTTGTAGGTGTCAATTAACACAATGTTGTTATTAACGACGATCCCGGCCAGGGAGATAACCCCGATTCCACACATAACAATGCCAAAGGGTTGTCCGGCAACCAGCAACCCCAGCAAAACCCCTCCGGTTGACAGTACCACCGCGGACATAATCAACGAGGCCTGGTAAAAACTGTTGAACTGGGTCACCAGAATCATCGCCATCACAAACAGGGCGATGGTAAAGGCCTTGACCAGGAACTGACTGCTTTCCTGCTGGTCTTCATTCTGGCCCTTGTAACGGAAGCTCACCTGTTCCGGAAAATCCATGGCTGCCAGGGTAGCTTTCAGTTCCGGAAGAACATCATTGAGCAGAACGCCCTCAGCCAGGCTGGCGCCAATGGAGACAGTTCGCTTGCCATTAAGGTGCTGGATGCTGTCCACCTTGGGGGCAATCTCTCTGGCTGTGAAATTATTAATGGGCACCAGACCCGCCTGGGTCATCAGCCGCAGTTGATCGATGCTGTCCAGGTGCCGGTCGGATTCCGGAAACCGGATGCGAATATCCACTTCATCACTGCTGTCATCGGGCCGGTAACTTCCCACCGTAAGGCCTGATGTTACCAGCCGGACCATGGCACCCGCACTGCTGACATCGGCACCGTAACGGGCAGCACCGGCACGGTCCACATCCATACGCCATTCGTAGCCTGGAGTAGGGCCGTTGTCTTCAAAGTCGGTGAGCCCTCTGGTTTGCTCCAGAACACGTTTTACTCTTATGACCGTTTCATGAAGCACATCCAGGTCAGTAGCACTGACCACCAGTTCCAGGGGTTTACCCTGGGGGGGCCCGTCTTTCTGCCGTTCTACATTAATCTCCAGCCCGGCGAAATGGGAGAGCTTTTGATCAATTTCTTCGGCCACCAATGCCGCCTTACGACGGTACTTCCAGTCCACCATATTCAGGCGGAGGGTGCCCACTTCCTGGTGATCGCCGGTTCTGGCATAGAGGGTTTTCAGCTCCGGTTGTTGCAGCAGGATGGCTTCCACCCGTTTAAGAATCCCATCCTTTTCATCAATGGATAAATTACTGGAATTCACCCGAACCTTGATCATGATGTTATTGGTGTCCACATCCGGGAAATACTCAAAACCTTTGCCAAAGGAGATAAAGGCGGCATAAAGGGATAGCACTGCGGCCATACCCAGAATAAGAATTTTGATGGGGTGCTGGATCGCCCGGGACAGCATTCGGATATAAACACCCGCCCATCCCGGGACTTTGGTCAGATCACCGGTTTCTGCTTCAAGGATTGCCTGCTTTTCAACATCACTGATCTGCCGGGGTTTGCCAATCAGGGAACCAATGGTGGGAATAAAAATCAACGCCATCACCAGGGATGCAGAAAGGGTAGCGATCAGGGTCAGGGGCAGGTAGGTCATCATTTCCCCCATAATGCCCGGCCAGAACATCAGGGGGAAGAAAGCCGCCAGGGTGGTTGCAGTGGACGCAATAATGGGCCATGCCATTCTCATGGAGGCTTCCTGGTAGGCCTGTCGGCGGTGCACACCTTCACTCATTTTTCGATCGGCGAATTCCGTCACAACAATGGCGCCATCAACCAGCATGCCCACTGCCATCATCAGAGAGATCAACACCACCATATTAATGGTCAGACCCATGATGCCAATGATCAGAATTCCCGCCAGAAAAGAGCCCGGTATTGCAATTCCCGCCAGTACGGCACTGCGGAAACCCAGGGCCCCGACAATCACGGTAACCACCAGAATAATGGCCGCCAGAACACTGTTCTGAAGGTCATTGACCATATCCACTACATCCACGGATTGATCACCCACATAGTCCACCATCAGGGTTTCCGGCGCCAGTTTGCGACCTTCAGCAATGATCGCTTTGGCCAGGGCGACGGTTTCGATGATGTTCTCCCCGGGGCGTTTTTTGATCTCCAGAGCAATGCTGCTCCGGCCATTCATTCGTGCATAACCACCACCGTCCTTGAAAGTGCTCAACACCGTGGCGATATCCCCAAAGGTAATCACCCGGTCACCGTCGGCTTTCACCGGCTGGGAAAGAATATCTGCAGCGGTTTTATAAACAGCAGGCACCTTTACAGAAAAGCGTCCCTTGCCATTATCCAGATTGCCGGCTGCAACCAGCTGGTTATTCTGTGAGACCAGGTTAATCACATCGTTAGGGACCAGGCCATAGCTTTCCAGCTTCAGGGGATCAATGATGACATCCACCACTTCCTCCCGGTCCCCGGCAATATCCACCTCCAGAATCTGTTTTTTGGATTCCAGTTCATCCTTTAAACGCCGGGCCATTTTTACCAGTGCCCGTTCTGGCAGGTTTCCTGAGAGCACCGCGGTGATCACCGGCTCCATGCTGGCAAAGGAGATCTGATGAACTTCGGGCTCATCGGTATCCTGAGGCAGTTTGCTTTTGGCAAGGTTCACTTTGTCACGGACATTGGCCAGCACCTCATCGCTGTCCAATCCCGCTACAAATTCCAGGGTAATGGAGGCATGGGACTGAGATGCGGTGGCTTTCAGTTCCTTGAGGCCCTCAATGGCCCTTAACTCTTTTTCCAGGGGAAGTACCAGTAGACGTTCAGAGTCTTCCGGTGAGATGCCTTCATGATGAACGGAAATATAAATGACCGGAATGGTGATATCCGGACTGGACTCTTTGGGAATGGTCAGGTAACTGGCCAGGCCGGTTACCAGAATCAGCACCAGCAGCATCATCACTGTGCGGGTACGCAACAGTGAAACGGAAATAAGATCGCGCATGACTCATTACTCCCCGCCAGCAACCATGGACAGCTCCGGGGTGCTGACAGCCACCAGATCCCCCTCTCTGACAAACCCCTGCCCCCGGGTGATCACTCTGGCCTGGCGGGGAATCCCGGTTACCCAGAGTCGTTCACTTTCAGATTTGACAATATCAACGGGAGTAAACACCACGTGGTTGGAGGCATTCACCCATTTAATGCCCGGCTCACCCTGTTCGCTCAAAGCCAGCCAGGCAGGGCTGATTTCAAGGGCCATCACTTCTTCCATCAACAAATCCGCTTCAACGCTGAGGCCTGCTGGAATGGTCATGTCCGGGTTGGGCAGGGTCAGTTCTACGGAGAAAGTCCTTGTTGCCTCATTGGCCTGACGGTCTATGTAGCGAATACTGGCCTGGGCCGTCCGCCCATCCATAAAGCGAACACTGGCCTGCTGACCGGGCTGAAAATGACTGATGTTGATCTGGGGGATATCAACATGAATCACCAATGGATCCAGATCCAGGATTTCTGCCACGGGCTTTCCCTTATCAATAAAGTCACCCACTTCCACATGTCTTTTGTTCAGGATTCCGGCGACAGGGGCCTTGATACGGGTATTTTCCCACTGGATCTGCAGCTGATCCTTTTGGGAAAGCGCCTCGGCAAGGGCGGCTTCCAGCTGCACCAACTGATTTTCGGCAATGTGCTTTTTCTGTTGCAGGGAAAGGGCGGACTGGTAGTCCTGCCGGGCCTGTCGGACCTTGGCATCGGCGGATGCCAGCTGGGCTTTGAGGCTCCCCTCCCGCAGGCGGAGAATCTCTTCCCCGGCTTTCATCAGCTGGCCTCGCTGGGCGGATACCGCCACCACTCGAGCCGCCAGCTCGCCACTGACCGTAACGGTTCTATCCGTTTCGGTGCGGCCATAAAGGGTTAAGGTGCGGGCAATGGATACCTGTTCAAAATGGCCGACCCTGACGGAGGGCAGGATGCTTTGTACATCCGCCTGCTCCAGTGGGGCAGGGGTTTTATCACTGTCGTTGATATTGACCACATCCGCCGTTATCAGGTAAATACCAATACCACTGGCAATAACACCTGCAGTCAGCCATGAACCGTTCAGCCTGGAAAATCTGCGCATACTGATTACTTTCTGTACTTATTATTCCGGCAGTCATTGCCGCGACGTTTATTCATTGTTGTTTAGCGTCGGTTATACGGATTACTGAAGCATTTTCCGAGAATGCTACGACCGACGTATAACAGCTATCCATAGGCAGGCTCATTCTGGCAGTATCCCAGTCTAAAAGCGAGTTTTCTTTTACTGGGTAACCGTTGCCTCTGGCATGGAGAGTTCTGGAACGGAGCATATTGTAAGCTCTGCATTTGTCCCCCTTTCCGGAAGCGTCATACAATGCTCCTCAGGGATATAAAGAAAATCAGACACATTGGGCATTATCCAATAAAAAATATATGTCCAGTTCAAAAAAAATACAGTTCCCAACAAGACACTGCCATAATTTTTGAGCTTGGGAGATAGATGAAAATATGAAGGTTTTCCAAAAGATACAATGTTAAATATGAATTCGATCGAGTCTTCATAGCTCTGCAAGGCTTCGGGATTTGATCGTTTCAATATAAAATAGAGTTTCAGTTGATCGACCAACTTGTCCAAGATTTCCTGAGACCCATCCCATTTGACATCGGTTGAACTGAACTCTTTCAGACCATCAATATTACTGGCGTGTTTTGCATGCTTGTTGACTTCAATGGTATTCCAGAAAACTAGAAATACAGGCCTTGCCCCCCATGACCAGAGCCTGTTTATTAGTCCTGTAACTTCATTAGGATGAAGCATTGTACAGGCAGTCCAGAGGACTTCATCCCCTATAGCAGCTATATGTTTAATCCACTCAGCTCCGTTCCCAGTAACATAGAGGCCATGAGCACTGGACAGTATTGCTGATTTAGCACTATCCGCGATGTGGACTGAATAATGCTCGCAGCCTTTCCATATATGGTAAGCACCGGAGAGCACACTCTCAAACAGAACGTTTTCTCCAGCCTGGTCTTTGGCTTCAGCATAGAGGCCGGGCATCAGTTGCAATACGATTACCGTGGCAATTATCTTTGTCATCTTTACTCTCTCTGAGCAGGGAAGGTTAGCCGCTTTCAGAAAGGCAAGAGTAGCCAGCAATAATGATAATGCTACGTAGAATTATTCTTATTTTCAAAAAAGAAATAGATGATACTCCTCACAAGGCACAGCTGAGAACAACGGGCGCATGATCAGACGGCCTTTCCTGACCACGGATCTCGTAATCAATCGCAACCTCCTGGCACAGCTCAAACAGAGCTCCTGTTGCCAGAACGCCATCTATCCTCAGCCCCCGTCGCGGCTCCCGCTCAAAGCCGCGACTGCGATAGTCAAACCAACTGAACTGGTCATCACATTCAGGATTAAGCTCACGGAAGCAGTCCTTGAGCCCCCAGCCGAGGAGGGTGTTAAACCATTCCCGCTCTTCCGGCAAAAAACTGCATTTGCCACTTTTCAGCCACCGCCTGGCATTATCAGGCCCAATACCGATATCCCTATCCGTATGGGAGATATTGAAGTCACCCATCACGGCAATCAGGGAAGAGGGCGTACAATGTTCGTTAAGGTACTTCTGAAGATCCGAATAAAACCGTTGCTTGGCAGGAAACTTGGTCTCATGACTACGGTTCTCTCCCTGGGGAAAGTAGCCGTTAATGACCCGAAGCGTTTCTCCGCCGGTCGTTGGGTAGTCCGCAATAATCATTCTTCGCTGGGCATCCTCACTGTCACCAGGAAACCCTTTCTGAACTTGAACCGGCTCCTGTTTACTCAACAGAGCCACTCCGTAATGGGTCTTTTGCCCATGAAAACAGACGTGATAGCCCATCTCATGGATCGCATCCACGGGAAATTCCGGGTCGGCTACCTTGATTTCCTGAAGCCCAATGATATCGGGGCTGTGTTTCTCGATCAGCTTTTGCAGCTGGTGCAACCGGGCTCGCAGGCCATTCACATTAAATGTCACTAATTTCATTGCTATAGAATTTGCCAACTGAGTTTTCGAAATAGTATCCCAGGGATGAGCAGGGAAATAGAGGTAAAGTGTTACATCATGAATTTAACATAATATATATTAGTTTTGTCGTGTAATGCCGCTCAGAAGGGGAGCGGCAAACCGGAAAAAACAAAGAGAAAACAGGCACTTGCAGAAAGGAATATCGGGGTGATCTGGTCGGCTTTTTCTTTCCAATATTGGAACAGTCTTTCGTTTTTGGATTTCTGGGCACGCTCGGCAGCAATGGAGAACAGGACGTAACCGGGGTCCAGGTTGGTCAGGTCTGAGGCTCTAAGGGCTGTGGCGTCTGAGAACACATTTTCCCCCCTTGATAGGGTGGTCATTGCTTGTCTGCTGATGTCTAGAGCCTTGGCTACTGCATAGTTGGAATCTTTTCCTATGGCTTTCTTGACCTGCTCTAATAGTTCTAGGGTGGTTATCATTTCTTTCTCTGAATAATTATTCATAACTCATAATCTCATATTTTAGGTAGTCAGCAGCGTTTGACAATGTAAGGCGCATTTGACGTGTAAGATGCAGTTGACAATACTTATATCACATCATCTTTCGGTGTTCGGGGGTAGCTCCCCCGGTTTTTAACACTGAAAGGCGTTTAACTGAAAGATAGGTGATATAAGAATATGAACACTGCCGAAAAAAAGGTGGTCAGTCTGGACGATGCCAGACGCGCCAAACCCATCGACCAAATATTTCAGGACTACGCGCACAAAGTCCAGGCCGCTGCCGTTGAGGCAGAATACGAGCAGGGCGCGGCACAGTTAGAATCTGTTATCAATGCGTATAAAGATGTCCGATTCGAAAAAGCGAAATTTGTCGTTGCCCTCCTGAACCCGATCTTTTTTCAAAAGTCCCTTGAATCCCTCGAAGGTGCCCAAGCTGCAATAGAGAACTACTGGGCGTTTGGTACGGGTTACTTTTTTTACCGTCATTATCTCGCGGTTCAGGTCGGCAAACTGTCAGAGGCGGTTTTGTGGAAAGACGAACCGAGCCAGGGCGAATTATTGCAAATGGCAATGAGGCTTCAAAACACGGTTCGATGGGCAGAAAAACAACTCCAGGGGGCGCGGGTCAAATGAAAAAAGAAAAACTTTTAGATGATCTTGAGGCGCGATTGAAATTGTTCCGTGAGTATTTGGGAGAGGCAAAAAAGATACAAAGAGAAGATAGAGAATCGGGCAATGG
>NZ_JBLYZI010000109.1:0-17181 GCF_057680865.1 Endozoicomonas sp. Z74 | reverse complement strand
AAGAACGCCAATGGAAACTCTGATAGATGGCAAAGAGATCTGGAAGGAAAAATTTGTAGCCTGAATTTGACCTGACAGACACCCTCTGAAAAATCGGTGACTGTCAGATCAGGTCTGAACTACTACACTTTATAGATGTAATTGCGGTTAATATAATCAACCAAAACAACGCTTGAAACTTCATATGACTCCCCTCTCGAAAAACGCTTCCTTTACCCTTATCTTACCCTTTATTCCGAATATGCAACCCCTTCACTTGAATTAGTTTTAGCCCCCCCCTACCCCAAAATTTTGCACATGTGCAAAAAAAGATGAATTATGCAGGAAACCTATAACATTAGGTCAAACACCTTGGCTTGTTTAACGGCAGGGCTCTTATGGTTTTACCGCAGCCACCTGTAGGATAGCCGCACAGTTAATAAAAGTTGATCACTGCCTTTTCGGGAGAACGTTTGCCGCCTCCAATTTTCCGGACAGCTCTCCCACCTTTTTCTGAAGCGCCTTGTTTTCCAATTTCAACTCGTCATTGTCTACATGAAGGGTCTCTATTTGCTTTGCAAGCGCTCGGCTCTCACCACGCATTTCTGACGCGTGCTGCCTCTGTTTTTCTACTCCCTCCTCCAGGCCTTCTAGCTTCTTTCGTAACTGAGTGATCAGTCCATCCTTCTCTTTATTGGTCGCTTCAAGTGCTGCTATTTTTTTCTGGCTTTGCTGTACCTCATGCTGCAGGCCATCTTTGGCCAGACCCAATGACCCAACCTGATCGCTGAGAAAGTCAATCTCTTCTTCCTGTTTATCGCTGACCTGACTAGCCAGGCTGATCTGGCTCAACGCGTCATTCTTGGCTTTGTTGGCTGCTGTGAATTCATCCCGAACCCGGTTTTCAGCCATCTCGATGGCGGTCCTCCACATCTCACAGGCAGCAGTGTGAATGGCCTGCTGGATCTCCTCTACCTGGGGTACGAATTGGCTTGGAAGGGAGAGTAGCTGCTCTATGACGGCATGTTGTGTGTCAATGACAGTAACTTCGTTTTCAGACAGTACTCGCTCAATACGGCTGACCTTGCCGCCACCCATTTCCATTCTGACTGCCCATGGTGATATATCCCTGCCTTCTTTTTTCAGTTTCCCGGCGGCCTCCAGTATCATTTCATCCGTGTACGTCGCGCGTCGAGCCATGCTGTTACCCCTGAATACATTTCTAACCTAACTAACTTACCAATACTAACTAACCTTATAGCATTACGCACCTTTGGGTTTACCGTTTAGGGCGTTTTGCGACCTTGCTTTTAGCCATCTGAGCTTTAAGATCATCGATGGTTTTTTTCAGCTGTTTCTGCTCTTCCTGGTGTCTTAGCTCTGCTTCTGACTTTTCCTTATGAAGTGCTTTGATTTCAGACTCTACCTGTAACCTGTGCTGTTTCTCCATTTCTATGGAATGTCTCAGCTGCCCAGCTTCAATTTTAACGGTGCTGAGCTGTTCGGCCTGCTCCAGTGTTTTGGTGACCAGATCTTTCCCGGTGCTCTCTGAGGCCGTTAATTTGTCCTGAAGTTCCCGTACCTGCTGTTCAGAGAGTCGCAACTGTCGATCCAGCCCCTGTTTTTCAGCGACCAGGCTTCCATTCTGTTGATTGAGAGCCGACAGTTCCGAGTTTTTACTGGCCAGGGCATCGCGCAAGTGTTTGATTTCCTGCTGGAACTGGTTCTGGCTCTGTTCCCATCGCTGTTGATCCTGCTGTCGCTGTTCCTGTGCTGCCTGGCGGTAATGCTCCAATGCCTGTCGGGCCTGCTGATGCTTTTCCTCCAGGGACCGGTTATGTTGTTCGAGCTGTGCAAGCTGAGCGGTTTTTTGGCGGGTTTCTGTTTCAGCGGTGGATCGAAGTTCTATTTCCTGCTTCAGGTTTTTTTCATTATCGTCATACCGTGACTTTAACGAGAGATGGTTTTGTTCCAGAGCGTCTGTTTTCGATTGCAGGGTTTCATGGCGTCGTTCAACCTCCTTTAGCAGCTCGTCTTTCTCAGCCATTTCCTTCTGGTGAGCCTGCTCTTTTTGCTCATTGATGGCCAGAGCCTCGGCGTTAAGCTGTTCACTCAGTTGGGTGATCAGCTGTTGAATGCTCTCACTGATGTTTCCGGGCTGGTTGAGCTGACCAGAAGATTGGGCTTCCCACTGCCGCTTGTACTCATTAATGGTGGTTCGGGAGCCGGTTCCGAGTTGTTCACGGATTCGGTCCACCGTGGGTCGCACACCCTGAGCACTGAGGGAGTTGCAGACGTTGGATACTTCGGTATAGGTGATGCCGGATCTGGCCATTTAACTTTCCTCAAAAACGGGTTTTTGCTCTGTTGAGACATGGTGCTCAGAAATCCGGTAGAGGTAGTACCACTGGCCATAGCCGGTTTGTTGCTCACTCACCGGTTCCAGTTGTGAAACATCAACTCCCATCTTTTTTGCTTCACTTTTTGTAAACAGTTTGTGTCGTGAAACAGCTGAAAAACGTAACGGGAACTCTGCTTTTATGCGATCATATTCACTCACATCATAAAGTTGCCAAGCGGTCTTTTTGCCAATGAACACCGCACCACTGGGTTTTAAAAAATCTTCAAACCACTTGCCACAGTTACAGTCGATGCTTTTCCGAAAATGCCCTTTTGCAACCAAGTTGACCGGAATATCTTTTTTTCGCCGGTAGACCTGGTTGGCCTCATCTTCCAATGCCACCATCCACCAAGGCTTGTTGAAAAATACCTGACAGAAAGCGTCGATACGCTGTTCATGGTATCTGGGCAGTTGGTTGATCCAGTGGGACTCTCTGGGTTGTCGCAGCCACCACACGTCCAGAAATTCGGACCAAGCTTGTGCTGATTTTTCTTCTTGCCTTTGGCGATGCCAGATCTGGCTTGCAAGAGCCCGCTTTGCTTCCTGAGTTTGTTCAATCTCTTTCCGGATAGCCTTAACCCGAGTCTTCTCTTCCGGATCCAGCAGGTATTGCCAGACGGATCGACACGCTTCGGCATCGGCCAGCGCCCGGTGTGCCTCGCCTGTCCACTGGTGCTGAACGTAACGGGCAGCCGTGGTCAGTTTCTGCCATGTGTAGTTGCCGTGATAATCATTCCATTCCCCATATTCCCTTGAAAAGGACAACATACAGCAGTGCACCTGTTTTGCTGCTGTTAGCTCGTCTTGTAAATACTGGGAGTCGTAATCGGCGTTATAGATCACCACTTCCTGTCCACGCACGATGGATTTTATTTGATCGGCTAATGACGAGTACGTTGGCGCATCTGCAACCATGTCGGGAGAGATGCCGTGAATGGCCTCGGCTTCTGGCCATTGTTGATGATGCACAGGTTTGACCAGGGTGTTCAGTAACACCTGGTCGTCGTCAATTATGGCGATCTCTACCATTTCATCTTTTTTCGTGAGACCGGTGGTTTCAGTGTCGATGTAGAGAGTCATTTTTTCCGGGCTCTTGGGGATTTTGAGGTCTTCTCATTGGTCCGTGCTGATTCCAGCTGGCCACTGAGTTGTCCGACCTCTTTTTGAAGCTCTTTGTTTTCCTGTTTCAGCTCATTGTTATCTGCCTGAAGCGTGCTGATCTGTTTTTCAAAAGCCTGACTCTGGCCCCGCATTTCTGACGCAAGCTGCCGCTCCTTCTCGACCTCTTTTTTCAGATCTGCAATCTGGGAACGAAGCTGGCTGAGTTGTTGGTCCTTTTTACCATTGGCTGCTTCCAGTCCGGAAACCGTGCGCAGTGACTGGTTAAACGCGGTAGAGATCTGACTGTTGTTTGCCGTGAGCTGATCCAGCTGATGGGTCAGATGTATGATTTCATCTTCCTGTTTGTCACAGACCTTACTGGCCAGGGAAAGCACCTGCTTAACCGCTGTGGGCTGGTTTTTCATGGCGATCACTTCATTATCAGCAAGCACCCGCTCGATGCGACTGACCTTGCCGCCTCCCAACTCTATTCTGACTGTCCATGGTGATATATCCCTGCCTTCTTTTTCCAGTTTCTTGGCTGCTTTTAGGATCATTTCATCGGTGTATCTGGCGCGTCGTGCCATGGATCTTTTCCTCGAATGTGTAAAGTTAGGCTTACCTTAGAACTAATTAACTTATCTTATAATGCAGCCGATACCGGCTGGCTGCATTGATTTCAGGTTCTGGAGTACCCTAGTCCGGTAGGCGACGGACAATCAGTTCGTATTTGTCATTACGAGCACGGGGCAGCTTTTCTGCACCGGTTGCGTCCATATAATCTGACAAAACAAAGAAAACCTGGGCGGCCTGTGCGAGTGTTTTGATCGGTTGTTGACGTTGGTGGGTGGTGAAATACCGCACTAAAAGGACCAACAAGATGCTCGAAGCCCAGAGACTGAGCCAGAAATGATCGACCCAGTAGTTTACTGCTAAGGTAAAAGCGGTAATGGCCAGAGGCCCAGCCAGAATGAGAAACAACAGGCTAACCAGTATAAGTTCCCAGCGATTTTTTACTTGCTGGAGCAGGGCTTTTATTTTTGTGTTCATTTTATGTACCACTCGACTTCCGGTAGCTTGCAGGACCAGTCTTGGATCGCCGTTGCCCACATAACATTGATAAAAGCCAGTGAATTGCAGATGCCAATGAGGGCCAGTTCAAAGATGGCCATGAATGGCAACAGAAGGATTCGTGGGTTAAATCGCACCATTATTCTCCACTGGCCAGAATATTGCTGTCCGGTTCTGAGGTCTTTACGAAATCATCAAAGGGTTTGCAGCGTCCCACCTTGCCATTGCTGTCTGATACACAGACCATCAGATTGGTTTTTCTCTCCGGGCTTGGTATCAGCCAGTCCACGGTTTTCATGCCTGCAACAATCAAGGCTCCGATAGCAAAATAGGTGATGGCTGAGGCCAGAATATTATTGAGTGTGTGCTTTTTCATGGTTTCACTCCTTACCCATAGCGCCGCTCTTCTGGCAGCGACTCCCCGTAATGTCCGGCTATAACATCGTTAACCTTTCTCACCAGAGCATCATTGGTGATATAGATGTGCAGGTTGCCGTTCTGGAATAGCTTGATATGAAAATCCCCGTAATCCAGTGTTGGCTGACTGTTCATGATCGCAGCCCCCACAGCAGATGCCAGGTCGTTAGTCTTGCTAGGTCGCTTGTGGCCCTGAAGGATTTGAGTGATCCGGTGCAGGTCGCTCAGTTCTGCCCTGGAATCGTATCCCAATGAGTAGTCAAAAGCATTTTGCATAATCATACGGCGGTTGATCCTGAAAGCCGAGTTGGACGTATAAGCCCGGTGGTTCAGTCGTCGGAACAGGTTGATCAGGGACTGGCGAAAGGTGTCGCCCCGGTTCTCGTAAAGGCTCTGCAAGATGGCCATGCACGTTTCGGTGGTGACTTCTGGAGGGTTTTCGCTCAGTTGTTCCTGCAATTCCGATTCCTGCTTCCGGTCCATCAGGTCGTTGATGCGGCAGGTGTTCACCAGCCGTTGCCAGACTGCGGAGTCCAGCCGCGCCTGAACTTTTTTCATGAAATCACTGCTTCTGCGGTCGGCATAGGTGCTGTCGTGGTCGGTGACATGCCAGTCGGTGCGCTGCAAGCACCTGAAAAGGCCAAGGGAGTCCAGGGAGGCCCGGGCAAAGGCCTCATCTGCCTGGCGCAACAGCTCAATCCCCTGGCGGGTCAGATCGAGCGCCTTATCCCGCTGTGCGACGATTTCCGTCATGCTCTGACGATTAACCAGTTGTGTGCCTGCCAATCCCATTGTTGAGCCCTCTTCTTCTGTTGTCGGGTCCTGGTGGAAATGTGATTGATTCCAGCCTTGCCAGGGTAGCCCTGTTTATTTTGTAACGTATTACGTAATATGTAATATAACATTATATATAAAGTCTGAAATTGAAGCATGTATCATATTCTGTGACTGATAATTATGATTATCAGTCATACAGGTGTATTTTTTAATATTTCAGGGACATTTCGATACCAAACCCCAGGTCCTCTGGCGCGTCTATCAGCGTCAGGCAGGGCAAAGAATGGGGAGGGTGGAGAAGCCGGGATCCATGCTCTAGCATTAACAGCAACAGGCCCCGGCGCCTGGCGTTAACCCAAAAAAACAAAAGGAGGTGGCTGGATGCTGTTACTGCTGCCAGAAGGGGTGTTAAGTATCACCGCCAACAACCGGGAGACGTTCAACTTGACCGTCCGCGCACTGCACCCCGAAACCATCCGCAAGCACTTCAAAACCACTGTGCATTATGATGAAACCCAGGCCCTGCCTTACCACGGCTCGATCCTGAAAATGCATTTGCAGGAGCGGCTGTTTACGCTCATTGAATACCTGGATTACACAACCATGGAAAACATCCGCAGTGAAGCGCAGTACGGTGCATTACTGAAGCACTTGCAGGTGTTCAGTAACCCGCCGGAGGCCAAAGCGGAAAAAGCCGGGAAGGCCAGTGACCCACTCTTGCCGGAATCCGCCTACACCCTGGCGGGAATGGTTCTGCAAGGGTATACGCCCCACCCTTCGAGGCGGTAAGGGCAGCGGATTAGATGGTTGATAACTATTCGGGAAGGACGGTAACAAGGCACGGCCGTTAGATTTTTCAATTTCTGATTTATAAACAGTGGGTTAGTGGCGTTTTCTGACGTAAAAGCAGTTTTGCAGGCCGGGGCCCATTTCCAGTATGCAACTTTATTACTCTCCTACAACGACATCCATCATGGCTTGGATTACTTGAGGCTCTGGTTGCAACTTATTCATGAGCGAGTATTTATATGCAGCAGCTACAACTCTTGATTCTTGTTCAATATTTAACACTTCGTTACTTTCTTCGTGTGAGAGCTTACGCACCGTCTGAAGGACTGATTGCAAGACAGGAATGGACAGGTCTCCATGGCCTGATGATGAAAAACTGTTCGTTAAACTGGCAGGATTCACTCTGGCATTATCGGGATTTGGAAGAATGCTCATGTCGGATTCACGAAATTCAATACTTGATGGACTTAACCTCCCGGAAGCCAGTTTTTTTATTTCATTCGGTGAAAGGTAATAGACAGCGGTAGCAGAACCGGATATGCCGTGAGTAATATACTGATAAATGGCCTGCTTATAAGGGCCAGTTAAAAAGTCACGAGACAAGTAACTGATGGTTTTATCCTTGTAGATGTATTTAGTTTGGGAATAGAACGCAATAACAACAGTAGAACCGTCGGTAAACAAAAAAAGTTTTTCAGGATTTGTAAATGACTGAAGTTCTTTAATGTGCTCTAGGTATTCGTCTTCATCGTCACACCTATTAACCAGGAAAGGGGTTCCTTTGCCTGTTGTTAACCAGGTAATATCGATATTCTCTTGCCGCATGATCGCAGTAAGTATTTCGGGGCCAGGGACAACACCCTTCCCAATATTTTCTGCGGCTCCGCGCGATGCACCGAGACTTCGTACCCAAGGGAACAGTTTTCGTCCTGCGAGTATGTAATTAATACGGTCTTTGAAGGTGTTCATTTTTTGTATGGCAATCACTGAGTCCTTTATATATGACTTTGCAGTAACTGCGCGCATATTTCAAGGACTTTTTACGGAGGGGTAAGCCATTGTATTTAGAAGTGCTAGTCGATATGATTGACGTACACCTCCAGTGTTCGAGCTGTGAGTG
Source organism: Endozoicomonas sp. Z74 (assembly GCF_057680865.1). Taxonomy (NCBI): domain Bacteria; kingdom Pseudomonadati; phylum Pseudomonadota; class Gammaproteobacteria; order Oceanospirillales; family Endozoicomonadaceae; genus Endozoicomonas; species Endozoicomonas sp. Z74. The sequence goes on along the minus strand of NZ_JBLYZI010000109.1, from coordinate 9,526 downwards.
TACGTCAGGGGAGGGCTGCCACCTGTTGATCCTGACGCTCCTTTTTTAATGTGGCTAGTATACAACCTGATAACGAGTGCTACGCCCTCCGCCAGGCAACTTCTCAATGCAACCCCTCTCTAATAAATTAGATAAATGGCGGGTCGCTGTAGCTTTAGAAACCTTGGCCACCTTCTGATATTGAGACGCACTGATGCCACCCTCAAACCCTTTTTCGCCGCCATCAAGCAACCGGTTCAGAACCTTGATTTGTTCCTTCGATAAACCTGCATCGTGAAACCGTTGCCAAAAGCGTGTCTTCTGAAGAGTTCGGTCAATTTTTAATAATGACGACTGAATTGTTTTTTCGAGCATTTGTAAAAACCAGACCAGCCATCTCGTAATATCAGTATCGCCTCTCTGAGTTTCTTCAAGAATGGAATAATAATCTTTCCGATTATCCAAAATAGGCCGTGACATAGCATACAAGCGGATACTCTGGGCATCCGCCTGGGCTAAAGCCAAATCAGTGATGGCCCGGGTCAAACGACCATTACCATCATCAAAAGGATGAATCGTTACAAACCATAAATGACTGATAGCGGCTCGCAGTAAAGGATCGTATGCATCATTCTTTTTGCTCTGGTTAAACCAGCTTAGAAAGCACGATAACTCTGTTTTCAAACGAGCCCCCGGAGGAGCTTCAAAGTGGACAATAGGGCGATCAATACGCCCGGACACAACCTGCATAGGTGCATCCCCTCTGAGCTGCCCGGCTTGAACAGGGTTGGTAAAAAGGGAACTTTCGCTCTCAGGAAATAGCCAGCGATGCCATTGAAACAGCCGATCAACAGTTAACGGGGTATCCAGGTTGGTGATGGCATCCATCATCAACTCGGCTAGTCCTTCTGTTCTCTCTGTCGTTGGATATGAAGCATCACCGCAACCCGACAAATCCAGTCGCTGTGCCAGTGAAGATCGTACCGACTGAGCATTAAGGCGCTCTCCTTCAATGGCGGAGGAGGTGATGATATTTTCCAGCAAGGTATTCAGTACAGAGCTATTGTCATCGTCTACACCAGAACCAGATTTCCCAATTAAAATACCAAGCTGCAGCCGTGTGCTTCGCAGTAGTGGCTGAACAGATTCTTCCTGCCAGTGAAGATCAGGCCAGCCATCATGCTGCCAGATCCATTTTACGAATTGAAAATCATCCATTTGCCGAGCCTCAGTCCGTTCATATTTGAGCCGAAAATAATAATTAATCGGCTCACATCATGAGCCATATAGTAGTATTAATTGGCTCATTAGGCAAAGCTGTGGCGTTTTTTAGGCCAGAATCCCAGTAAACTCAAGGGGTAAGGAGCTTAGAGCAACTTTTTATTCCGTTAGGTACGACTGTTAGAATTTGATATTTACATAATAAAAACAATGGGGTTCATGATTTTTATGTGGGTTTGTCACGGTTACGGGCCATGGAGCAAATACTTGTAAACCTACATTATATCCTTGGCAATTCGAAGGAATACACTTAATTGACCTGCATCGCTTTTTTCAACAACCTGTGCCTGTTCAATCACCAAACGTTTTTTTTGCTCGAGGACCTGCAACCAGGGAACCAGTTGTTGATATGAAACCTGCTCCACCCAGACCCTCACCCCTTCATCTTCAGGCTGTATTCTGCTAATCGATAAACCCGCTGCTATTGCTGAGTTTGAAACCTGTGAAGACAAACTACCCGTAAACTCACTGACAGGCTGTGACAAATAGACAGTTTCTACTCGCTCTATATTCTCCTGAATCCAATGATAACTGGCCTTCTCATTTTGATACGTTTTTTCAACACTACTTTGCCAACTATAAACAGGCTCCCAGATGATAAAATACAAAAATGCTACTACTAACCCCCCCCACAGGATCAGCAGTGCCTGCTGATCACGGGAGGGCAATCCCCGAAAACGATGAAGCAATTGCTCCATAAAAGTACTGGACATCAACACCTGTAGAGTTCTCATAATGTAACCACCATTCGAGCACTAACCTCTCCACTATCCTGGTCGGCGCTGGAAAGCTGGACTGAAAGCGCCTGTGCCTTCATTGCCGCTAAAAGCTGGTCAATCACCATAAGCGAGCTCCCTGTGAACTCAAGGGTCATACGACCATTCACAGCGTTATAATCCAGACTTCGAGTAAGAACAGAATTTTCATCCAGAGTAGCCAAAGCCTTTCCTGTCTTTTCCAAAAACGGCAAGAGCTCTCTCGAGCCTCTTCTTGTTGACTGCTCTTTCAACCGACTCTCCAGTCTACGCTGTATGCTCAACATACCCGGAGGCTTCAGAGCCGCCGCACGCACTTGTCGGTCATTTTTATAAACCCTTAGGTAAAGTTCAGTGTTTTTTTGCCAATAGAAATCTGCTTGCTTCTGAAAAACCCACCCTTTACCCACTAACATCGTCAAATGTGCAAAAAAACCAATGACAGCAGCCAGTATAATAGGCTTCCATCGAGCTCTGCGGCTCAATGCCTGTTGTTCACACCGGTATTGCCCCGATCGTAAATTCAGAAACTGCCCCTTTTTATCGCGATGGTTTCGAGCAAGAAAGAGCAAATAACTTTCGCCATGGTTTTGCTCTTTCCAAGCAAAACCAGAAGCAACGGTGCTGTTTTTCAGGTTATCCAGAAAAGGAATTAAGGAACTATTGGTATCAAAATTGTGCACATGGGCAGGAATGGGTTGGTCCAAATGACGTTCAGGTAACTGATCGACTACCACTTTCAACACATTTTCAGCCAGACTCTCAGGGAGCAGGCAGCCTGCATGCTCAGGTACTTTTATCCACCACCTGCCAGACTCAGCGATGATTCTAAGACCACTCTCAGGATCAAATAGTAACTGCGTCTCTGGAACCAGCTCATTAACCACTAAACCGGACTGCGAAAAAATAGCCAACAATCGCTGTATTCGCTCATGACCGATCCCCGCCAGAATCGCCGTGTCATCCTCAAGCTGATACACAAAGTGCATGCTGCTAACATCTTCTGCCAGGTCTTCCTCAACCATATAGGGCAGAGCAGATTTTAGATGTTTTTTCTGGCTTTTATTTACACGAACCCGCTTCGTACAAACCTGACCACTGGAAAGAAATACAACCACCTGAGTGAAAACAGTTCCTCCATCTAATGCCTCGCTGTATCCCGTAGACAGCTCTTCCAGAACATCTTCAAGAGCACACCGCCCTTGGCATAAAGGCTCTTCCGCATTTGTATCAAGAAGCAGCCAGTCTATAACCGCCTTTGAATCCAGGTCATGAGCCAATGGTTCAGGTCTAATAAACAATGTCTCAGCCACTGATTACCTCCTTTGTCAGATCAGGCCAGGACCCGTTATACCCAACCTCCCGCTCCACAACCCGTGTCCCCCCATCCTTGTTCCGGTAGATCAAACTACGCAGATAGAAATTTGAATCACGATACCGGGCTTTTATGTAGACTTGGAAATACTGGCTCGAAAAACCCAGTGGCAACTTTCTCAGCTCATGCATAATGGGCATCAGCTCGGCAATGCCGGACAGTTCACTGAAACCACTAACCCCCTGCTCTTTTCGAGCCTCTATAATTGTCTTCACCTGCAATTCCGTTATTTGATCAACAAGAGACATAAGCACTTCCGCAGGCGCAGTATTGATATTCAACTGCCCCCCTTCCGGCAACGTCGAAATCCAGGGCAACAAAAGCGCAAGTTCGTTGGAACCGATAGAATCCAGCAAAGCAAGTTCTGAAGAAGAAACCAGCTCGCCACTGGCTGTTCGATAGGGCTGTTTTGCCAACAAGTAAGCTTCATCCTCCCCACCGCCAGGACGGGTTCGCTGATCCCGGTCCTGCCAGTCAAGGATTTTGTAAAGGAGCCCAGCACCCAACCCCTGATTGGCCAATAAACGCGATAGAACAGAAGCCATTGCTCCCTGGTGACCACCTTCTTCTAACAAAGCATTCAAATTAATGCCTGCCTGCGCATCCTTGATAACAATAACCACCAGACCTTCCTCAAGAGAATCATCATGAATGCGCTTGGCCCACTGCTCTGAATGAACATCAACCGGCCTTCGACGCTCCTGATCACTCTGAAAATCCTGCTCCAGAACCAGGCCAGCATAATGCTCCCCCCCAAGAGCGTATTGCCTGGCTTGAACCTGCTCAAGAAAGTGAGTGCCAGCCTGAGTTTCCAGCCAAAGATTCGACAGCATCTTACTGGCCATAACTGTGATAATGCTGAAAACCAGGAGCACATAGATCAGAGCAAGTCCTTCCTGCTTATGCCCGATACACTGAAAACACGGTTTTCTTTTATCCCCCTTATCAGGGCACAAATTGACCTTTTTCATTGTCCCGGGAGGCTGGCGAGTTGAGTTAAAGAATACAGGCAATTTTGCAAAATACATTCAGGCCGCCTTTTCTGAAAACCCCACCAGGGGGAGCACAAAAAAGATCTTTCCATAGCTCTGGCTATTTAGAGTCATTTCCACGGCCACTGGCAGAAAATCCCAACGATCCGTTTTTTCCCTTCCCTGCCCCCCAATCTCTTCCTGAGCAGGCCAACGGTTTTGCCATCGCTTTTGTTGATCCATAAATCGAAAAGTTAAGTCCAAAACCCCCTCTAATAAAACCTGACGAGTGGGTTCAGTGTCCTGAGCCCTATCGAGAACAGGCCAGAAATACCTCACCAGTTGATCCCGCTCAAGACGATAAGCCACTCGCTGCAATCGACTTCTTGCTTCATTGAGAGGGTTTTGCCAGCCAGCCCGGGTAAACTCCAGAAGATACTCATTGTATTCCCCTGCCTGAACTGCAGATTGCAAATCACCAAAACCATCCCGAACCGGCCTTGCTGTCATTTGCAGCAAGTCCTGCTGCACCAGCCCCCTTGCCCGCCTTAAGTCCGCCAGGTCATTCAGAGTCTTCTGGCCTTTCTGCTGTGTGGCATTCACTGACGAGAACAACTTAAAAGATGCAGTGCTGATCATGGAAAATAACAAGATGGCAATCATCAACTCCAATAGAGTAAAACCACTGTCCACTTTCCCTGTCATGCCCCACCTCTTACATAAGAAAGAAGATAGTAAACAGGCACGCTGTTCTCATTCAGGGGTTTTGAGTCAGAGAAAACGTCAACCCTTACCTTTCTCAAACCTCCATAACTGGCGTCTTGCCAATGCTCTCGAATCACCCAATCCCGCTCAGCGTATCGAGCTTTCTTTTCAACGGCGGGTTTGATCCCGGCATGCAACTGATCAAGATGGTTTTCAGCCACCTGGGCCGCCAAAACCCGTTCCTGCAGCTGCCTGATCTGTCGTACACTATTACCATCCGAGAGCATTAACAAACCAGCAGCGCTGGCAAAAATCATCAAAGCCACCATCACTTCAACCAGAGTGAAGCCTCGGTGATTATGGAGAAACAAGTACATCGTTATACCCGTCGGTACTCACTATTATTCTTTCACCCCTCTCCCCCATAATCCCCAGTGTAAAAGGGGTAACCTGCCGATCTGAAAACAGCACAATGACAGGTTGGTCTATGCTGTATTCGTCGTTCTCAAGGTGTTGACCAGCCAATTTCAGGTCAACATCACCCCCTTCTCCCAGGCGATAAGGCTGCCAGGGTTTTTCAGACAACTTCATCCAGACCTGACGTTCCTGGCGAAACTGCCACCATAGATAGTTGCCCTTTTGGTCGATGGAAAAACCATAAGCCCGATTATCTAACAAGGCCCGATCACGCAGCAATCCAAACAAGCGAACCAGTCGATTTGACTGCTCTGCCAGCTCATTCCCCTGAAAAGCTGGCGCTGAACCCAACATCGCTGCTCCAAGCAGGATGCCAATAATAAACACCACAACCAGCAACTCGATCAGGGTAAAACCATGGCTCTTTTTTCTTATCATCAGTCAGCCCAACAGCTGGTTCATATTGAGAATGGGTAAAAGAATGGCCATAACAATCAACATGACAATCCCTCCCATAACAACCAGCATCAATGGCTCGAACAACCCAAGGGTCAAAGAAATACGACCATCCAATTCCATTTGCTGACTGGTCGCCGTCCGTTCCAGCATTGCATCCAGCTCCCCTGTTGCTTCACCACTATTGATCATGTGCAACATAAGGGGGGGGAAACACCCTGTGTCATCAAGGGCCCTGTAAAGGCTACTGCCCTCACTGACCGCCCTGGAAACCGCTTGAATAGCAAGGCGAATCGCCTGATTGTCGACCACTTGCCCAGCAATACCCAGGGCTTCCACCAGAGGCACACCACTTCGAGTAAGGATGCTCAAAGTACTGGCAAAACGAGCCGTATTCAGCGCACGAATGAACCGACCAATGAATGGGAGCTTCAACAACAATCGATCCCACTGCAACCGCACAGGAGGCCTCTTAAGCACCTGACGAAAGAGCAGCCAAACAACCGTCAGAGACAGGGTAACTGCCAGCCAATAACTCTGAAAAAATCCACTGGTTGCAACCAGAACAAGGGTTATCCCGGGCAAGGCTTGCCCGGTGTCAATAAAAATTTTGATAATATCAGGCACGACAAAGCCCAGGAGAAAACCAACAATCACAAAAGAAGCCAGCATGAGAATCACCGGGTAAATCAGTGCCTGTTGCACTTTCTGCATAGAGTGCATCCGGTTCTCGGTATAATCCGCAAGCTGGTTTAGCACCTTATCCAGAAACCCGGATTTCTCGCCTGCAGCCACAGTGGCCCGATACATATCCGGAAACACAGAGGAATAAGCCTGCATGCTCTTTGCTAATGGATAACCTTCCAGAACCCGGGAACGCACAGACATCAGCAGATTCTTCAGGTGTTTTTTCTCCTGTTGCAGGGCCACGCCATACAGTACTTCTTCAACGGGCATTGCTGCCTGCACCAGAGTTGCCATCTGCCGGGTAAGTGTGGCCAACTCACGGCCCGATACACCTCGCTGCCATAGAACAGTTTTTGAACGCCCTCCCTGCTCAGCCTGGCCTTTTACTGGCTCAACGGACAAAGGGGTCCATCCCCGATCCCTGAGGCTCTGCCGAACCTGCCGACCACTGTCTGCTTCCTGAGAGCCTTTTTGCCGCCTTCCAGAATGGTCCAGGGCAGTATACTCATATGCCGCCATAGTCAGCCTTCCTGCACTACTCTGAGTACTTCTTCCAGCGTGGTTTCCCCTGCAAGCACTTTACGAAATCCATCACTTTGCAGGCTGGACGTATAGGAACGCACATGATCCAGTATTTCCTGTTCACCCACTCCCGAGTGAATCAAACGACGAACGTGCTCATCCACTGGAAGAATTTCATAAATCCCGGTCCGCCCACGGTACCCACTTTGATTACACTCTGAACACCCGACCGCCCGATAAAGCTTCACTGCTTCAGACTGCTGAAAGCCCATCAGGCTTAACTCTTCAGCCGTTGCCTGACAGGACTCACGGCAATGCTCACACAGCACCCTCACCAGTCGCTGAGCCAGAATACCCAGCAAACTGGACGACAATAGAAAAGGCTCTATACCCATATCCTGGAGGCGGGTCAGTGCTCCTACAGCAGTATTGGTATGCAGTGTTGAGAGCACAAGATGGCCGGTCAGGCTGGCCTGAACACTGATCCCCACCGTTTCAGAATCCCGGATCTCCCCAACCATCACCACATCCGGATCCTGCCGCAGAATGGCCCTCAGCCCCCGGGCAAACGTCATGTCAACCTTGGGATTAACCTGGGTCTGGCCGATACCATCCAGGTTGTATTCAACCGGGTCTTCAATGGTGAGAATATTGCGGCGGGATTCATTGAGGTGTTCAAGGCTGGCATAAAGTGAAGTGGTTTTACCTGATCCTGTCGGCCCCGTCACCAGGATGATGCCATAGGGCCTGGCCAGTAGCTGCTCCATTGTCCGGCGCCCTTCCTTCGACATTCCCAAATGCCCGAGATCCAGTCGACCAGCGGCTTTATCCAGCAAGCGCAGCACAACCCGCTCAACACTATTGGAAGGCAGTGTCGAGACCCTTACATCCACCTCTTTACCGGCAATTTTCAGGGATATTCGACCATCCTGAGGAATTCGCTTTTCAGCAATATCCAGTCTCGCCATCACCTTGATACGGGAAATCAGCAAGCTGGATAACCCCCTCTGAAGTCGAAGAATCTCTTTTAAAAGACCATCAACTCTAATCCGGACGACCAGAGCCTGCTCAAAAGACTCGATATGAATGTCGGAAGCCCCTTCCCGAACCGCTTCGGTCAGCAGAGCATTGATCAGACGAATAACCGGGGCATCATCTGCCTGCTCAAGCAGGTCTTCTGTAACAGGGAGGGATTCAGCAAGATCCCCCAGGTCAATATCCTCACTGACCACCGCGGCATCCAGGAGAACTTCTGAACTATCCCCCTGGTAAGCAGTGGCTAGAAGATGATCAAACAATTGAGCAGAGAGCTGAGAAAATTGAACATCTTTCCCGGAAAAACGAAGCACTTCTGAAAGAATATCCAGCGGGGGAAGTTCGTGATAGCAGGCGGTAATACCCTGTTCGCCCGCCGTCAAAACAATGCCATGCTTCTTGGCAAAGTAAAAAGGCAGGCGCTCAAATGGAGCGGGTGCCCCTGTGTTCAAATCCGGTGAGGATATAGACATACAACAAAGATCCCCCAATCATGAAATTTCAGCTCTCTGCGCTCCAATTGGTGATGTCTTTGCTCAGCCCCTCACCTCCTTCACGGCCATCCGCGCCCACGGAAAACAGGTCAAACTTGCCATGATTTCCAGGCTGCAGGTAAATGTACTCATTCCCCCAGGGATCTTGGGGCGCTTGCTTGAGGTAACCCTCTTCATTCCAGCGTCTGGCTTCAGGACCGTAGGCCGGTTTGTTAACCAGAGCATCCAGGCCCTGATCTGTGGTGGGGTAAATGCCGTTGTCGAGACGGTATAATTCAAGGGCTTGAGAAATCGTATCAATATCAGACTGGGCAACCGTAACTTTGGCCTGGTCGGGCCGGCTGAGAATTTTTGGAGCCACCATGGCTGCAAGTACTCCAAGAATGACCACCACAACCATGATTTCGATCAGGGTAAAACCGAGCTGCTTGTTATTGCTTTCCATGGTCTACCTATTGGATTCAACTTCGTTTTTATGGTGTTTATTATAAATACGACGGATGCATAATATTAAAGGAGTCAGAAAAAATCCAGCCAGAACGTCAATGAACAGCCATCAGACCAGGTAGAAGTGATTAACAGAATCAGCCATGACTCCGCTACCTTAATTTGAAGGCTTTCGATTAATCAAAAGATTCGTTAAGATGGCAGCCAATAATAAACAATAACAATGTCGTATAGATAGGATTCCAATGATACAGGGCAGTTTGTCAAGGCTGTTAGTCAGTGTACTTCTGGTATTCAGCAATGTGGTTTTTGCCGTCGAAGGGATCGAGTGGCGTCAGGCTACACCCTCCTACGATACCGGTGAGTTCAGTGACACTTTTGTAGACCTCCGGGTTCAGACCC
>NZ_JBLYZI010000108.1:0-18007 GCF_057680865.1 Endozoicomonas sp. Z74 | reverse complement strand
CCCCCAACGGTCACCTTTACCCCCCGGTGGTCACCCTTTACCCCCCGGTGGTCACCCTTTACCCCCCGGTGGTCACCCTTTACCCCCCGGTGGTCACCCTTTACCCCCCGGTGGTCACCCTTTACCCCCCGGTGGTCACCCTTCGCCCCCCGGTGGTCGCCTTTTACCCCCTATGAGTCACCATATCTGTCTAGAGACCAAGTACTGCAAGGCATCCAAAAACTTCAATAATGCTTTAAGAATTGCTTAAGAATAGGAATAATAATTGCTCAAGAATAAGCAAGAATTTTTAAGGTGACAGGAAATGTAAAACTGGTTAAGGTGACTTTTATGATTTGCCGGAGTCACCTTATGCCAGCGCATGATGACGATTCAGAACAGTTTGACCTTATTGAAGTTAACAATATAACCAGTGCTAAACACAGGATCCTCAAGGAGTCTAATGACTTCTATTATGTTCGACACAATATGTCTCTCAACCAGCAAAGGTTGGTGTTGCTGACAGCATCAGAAATACAGTTTAAAAAGATAACTGGCAAGGAAGAGGTTCCTTTGGTCACGTTATACATTCCAGATATTGAAAAAGCTCTGGACTACAACAGTGGCAAAATATACTCAGATCTTTATCTGGCAGCCAGAGGCCTTGGGAACTGTGCATTTGAGAAGAGAATTTCACCTGGTGAGTATGAGGTGGTCAGCCTCATAGAAAAAGCAAAGGTCAGTAAGGGTAGGGGGCTCATTCAGATACAGCTTACTCGATCTGCCATCAACGATTATTTTGGAGAACTGACGAAGAGTTATCATCGATTTCAGTTGCGTTTGCTTGCTTTGTGCTCGACAACATACCAGATGAATTTGTACAAAGCATTGTCAAGTGTTGAAAATACTCTGCATAAGACAAGAACCTTCTATCTTTACGAAGAGTATATGCAGTCTTCAAGTGACTTGTATTTTCCGGATATTATGGGGTATAGGCCAGATGTACAAGTATCCTATGCTCAATACAAGAATGTTAAACGAAAGATTCTAATTCCAGCTCTCAAAGGGATATCAGACAAAACAGATATCGTAGATACTGCTGTTCAAGAGCTAAAAATAGGCAGAAAGGTTTATGCAATAAAGATAAGCTACAGTATTGACTACAGCCGTCGAACCTCATTGAGGGCCGCGAGCCAGTCATGGATGCACCCGATCGAGTATTACTTTGCAACGGAATACTACCGGAAGCTCAGTAAGGATTTACAAAGAATTTTTGATAAAAAAGGCTTCGAATCGGACGATATTCGATCAGAGTTCAATCATTTCATATTAAGCCATGAACATGAAGTAAGAGAGAAAATCACCAAAAATGGAGAGCATTACCCTGATATCAGCACTATCGATTGGTATGTCACTTGGCTTCAGGACAGTGGGTTCTTAGCCTCAAATCACAGTGATATGCCTGGTGATATCGATCCTGCTCAATCAGTTACAGCCGTATGGTACTCTGCTAGTTTTCAGACCTCTGAGCCTGTACCTATTCCTGCAGACTTTGAGATCGATGATCAGCTTATTTCATGGGCAATTAAGTTTTATCCGTACTTGGACCACGATGCAGAGACTTCTAAGTTCATACTTCACGCAAGGGAAAAACAGTACAAGAGCCAGAACTGGGTTTTGAGGTGGATGCGCTGGTTAGCAGGGGCTAGGGCGTGACATTTTTGCAATCTGCCGCTACTGGAGTTTTTCAAGCTTCTGTAGGAACTCTCGTGCTTCTGTGTGAGACCTGAAGGCAAAGCGAATAAAACAATTTCCCTTATCATTAATCTGAATTTGGGAGATCAACCCCTTATCTTTGTATAACTGATGAGCGGCCTTCTTTAGTTCTGGCTCCGAAGGTCGTGCATTTTTTAGATGTGCTTCCAGTTCTCTCACGGTCCATTTACTACGTATACACTCATGGGCTAATCGTTCCTGAGACTCAGGCATGGCCCTGAGAATAACCCTTCCCTGGGAGAACGACAGGCTCCCTTTGCTCAGAAGTGACTGAACCGTATCAGGCAGCTGAAGCAAACGGAGGACGTTGGCTATATAACTTCTTTTTCGACCAATCGCCATGGCAAGGAGGGATTGACTGACATCAGGTTCAGATAGGGCATCAGCGTATAGCTTTGCCTCTTTAATGATGTCAGGTTGCCACTCAAGCTGACATTGAAGAATCTTCTCTTTGCTTTTCTTGGAAAGACCTGTCAGTTGCGCCACGATAGGAAGATCTCCAGATATATTTGGCCGGGTCAAAGTAGGATTGTTTCACATGAAACGTTATGTGTAACATTGCTCTATGTTACACAAGCGATGTCGAACGCTAAAGGCAATCTGAAAATATGCCCAATGTTTTTTGGGGATCGGCGGAAACATGGCCTACAAGACCGAGAGCGGAGATGAAACTCTGAGGTATCTTTGACCACGATATGCTATTGCTCTTGCCGTTATTTGAGGCAAGTGGATTTATTTTTGATATGTGCGGGATCCCAGGATCAAAATAAAGAATCGAATATTGCTGCGTGTTCACAAGCTTCAAAATTCCGTGACGCCTGAAATAGTTCAGGCAGTGATCGATTGCGTTGGGTACGCTGCTGCCTGGATTATCCTGTCGTTCGCGGAGAACGATAAATGTATGTAAATCTGTTTCTATTTTAATTGTGTCAAATCGGGTAATGGAACCCAGGCAGTGGACCTCAGTCATCAAAACCTTGTGTGAATTATGCATGTCGATGGTTCCGTTGTTTTTTAAGGTTTTACCACAGAAAACACCCTTATCAAGTTTGTGAAAAACCTGTCCTTTGAAAGCTGGTACTGTTTTATCCAATCATATCAACTTTGATATGTTTCAACTCCTCATCACATCTCAGCAATGGTTAATTAAGCGTTGGGGTCTTGCATTATGGTCGTTTCGTGTATATAAAGTCATGTAGTGACTATATTGTAATATTCCGATGATGACGACTACACCAAAAAGAGTGGGTAGACCCAAAGTAGGCATTACACCCGATAAAGCCATTTTTTTTCACAACTGCATTCAGTCCTGGGTGGTGAATCACAAACTGGATAACTGGTTAAAGAGACCGGTTGATGTCTTTGAAGCCAAAAAGGAATTTGAAACGATCCTGGCCTACGAAGCGGGGTGCCATGAAGCACTTGAAAGCTGGCGGCTCAACTGGCTCAGCGAGCAAGGGTGGCGACGTTTGCAGGCGAACGTTCGACAGGCTTTCTATGCTAAAGGAATACCGGGCAAACAGGGCGAGCGTGAGCGCAAAAGAACCCTCCAGGTATCCGACTCAACGGCGTTGTCCCTTAAACGGTTCTCTGAGGAACACGGATTGACGGTCGATGAGGCGATTCAGACACTATTGAAAATGGCAGGTCGCCCATGACAGATCTGCCCAAACCCGCAAACCGCCTTTCTGAGCAGCAGGAAAAAATAGAGAGTTATATCAGGAAGGGGTCTTCTGTAAATACCCGAAGGGCTTACCGATCCGATATCGCGCATTTTGAGGAAACCTGGCAAGGTCTGCTACCGGCATCGGTTGGAACCGTCCAGGCATACCTGGCCGATTATGCGGACCAGCTGAGTGTGGCCACCCTCAATCGGCGCCTGGTGGCGCTTTCGCTTTGGCATAAAGCCCAGGGATTTTCCGACCCAACCAGCCATGAAGCGATTAAAAAACTGATGCGGGGGATTCGTCGTGTACATAACCGGGCCCCGGCTCAGGTCAGGCCGTTTTCATACCGTGATCTGGAGCAAGTGGCCCGTCATCTGGAGGGGAAAATGAATGCCGCTGTTGAGTCCGGCATCGTAACCGCTGACCAGGAGAGAGTCTGGCTGAAAGCCCACCGGGATCTGGCCATGATCCTGATCGGTTTCTGGAGGGGGTTCCGGGCGGACAGTCTGTGTCATTTGAAGACAGGGTTTATCAAGCCGATCCATCGACGGGTATCGGGAAAGAATGTGGCGGGTGTGTCGATTTTTTTACCGGCGAGCAAGGGAGACCGGCAGGCAAGGGGCGAAACCTTTGAAATGATGGCCATGCCGGAACTCTGCCCGGTAACGGCCCTGAATAACTGGGTCAGTGCGGCTGGCCTGGTGGACCAACAATCCTGGTTGTTTTGCCGTTTCAAGGGGGGGAGTCTGACGGATGCACCGTTATCCCCGGGGAGTATGTGTCACTGGATCAAAAGGCTGTGTGTCGAGGCTGGATTGCCTGATGCCCAATCTTATGGTTCGCATTCCCTGCGCCGAGGCTTGGCGAACCTGATGCGGGATCAAGGGGCGGACGTAAAAACGTTGATGGACTATATTGGCTGGAAGTCTGCTGATACCGCATTACGGTATTTGGAATCCGGGAGTAAGGGGGCGGAACTGTTGGTGAATATGGAATAGCAAAACAACGATCCCTAGCCATTGATGCCTCTTGCAGTACGATGATACAACTCGTGTAGAAAATAAGAAAAAGATTGAAAGGATGGTCAAGGCAACAATCCAGATTACGTCAAAATCAATGTCCCTGGCGGAAGGCATTGTCAGCCGTGGTATACGTGAAATGCGCTGCAACACCGACTTTTTGCTCCGTGAGATGGGCAGGCTCAGCGCGGTCCGGCAGAAGAACGCAAGAAAAGCATGGCGGGCTTTGCATAACGAACTGCCGAATCAGTTCACCTACCTGGCCCGGGGCGTTTGTCCTGATATACCGGAGGGGCAAGCCCCGTCTCCGGTTCGCCAGCGCCTGGGTTCCAGAAACAAGAAAAACAAGGTCATTGATGATTTCGGTATTTATTATTTCTTCGAACGGGTTTCTCCCAAGCGATTGCGCCTTTGGTCCATGAGTCCCGATTTTGAAGGCAATCACCTGTTCCCGGCCATTTTCCCCATCTGCAACATCAGCCATCATGCCCTTGCCAGGATCTTTTACCGACGGAAGGCCATCACCGGTTTTCACGACGTAATGAAAGAAGTGTTATGCCCCCAGTCATTGCAGGCGTTCACCATCATGGAATTGGGCCGGGACTGGTTCAAGTCTGCTGATATCGACAGGCTCTGGGAGGGGGAGGGCCTTCCTGGAGGAAGGGATCTGGTGCCACTGGACATTGGCACGAAAAGCTCATGCATCCCGACACCCAACGGCATCTTCCTGCTGCGGGAGACCGACCAGAGCCGGCCTGAAACCTGCCAGTTCCCCTCGCTTGCGGATCTGTATTTCAGCAGTCATCCGGGGGGTAACCTGGCCATTGCCAGTACCTGGGTTCCCTATGAAAAAATCAGGGCGGACCAGGAAGACTTCATGCAGGATATTGGCCGGTTCTGGCGCCAGTACCAGGACGCGGTGATGGAGGACTGACCGAACCGGTCGGTGAGGATAAAAGGCAATGGCCGCCCGGATATAGTTTTAACGAGCATCGCGTAATTCTCCACCGATAACCCAATTGGGAGCTGTGCGACCTTTTGGGTTTGGGTGGCGATGGATAGCGAACAGCCCGGAAAGGGCTGTCACTTTTCCGGCCTCTCCTGTTTTTGTATGTACTCTTTGAGTACTTCCAGGGGAGCGCCGCCAGCGGTTATCAAGCAATAGGCCCTTGTCCATAATACCGGCTTCCAGTAAAACGTCTTCAGGTGCTCGGAGAACTCTTTCCTTATCAGACGACTGGTGACGGTTTTCAGGTTGTTGATGAACTTGCTCGGCATTATGTTCGGGTGAAAGTCGAGCATCAGGTGTATGTGGTCAGCTTCCCCTCCAAACTCATCCAAACCAACCTCCCATTTTTCGCAAAGGTCGCGGCAGATTGTCTCCAACCTGTCCAGCATCGCAGCAGTGAAGCACTTTCGCCGGTACTTGGTTACTAACACTAAATGATATTTTAGCTTATATACACAGTGATAATGAGATTTCATGGCCTTACACTAAGTTATTTGTTGTGGTATTTTAGAGCCATGAGAGCGTACAAGTACAGAATTTACCCCAATGCCGAACAGAGGGTGCTGATAGAAAAGCACTTCGGTTGCGCTCGTCATGTCTATAACTGGGCCTTGGCTGAAAAAGACCGGCACTACAAGGAGACAGGAAAGAGCCTGTCAAAACGTCAGATCCAAGATCAATTGGTAGCCAGTAAGAAAGACGGCAAAGAGTGGCTGGCAGAGGTCAATAGCCAAAGCCTGCTGGCATCCCTGGCTAATCTTGATACGGCGTTCACCAACTTTTTCCGGGGCCGGTCTAAATTCCCCAGGTTCAAATCAAAATACTCCGGGTGGCAGTCTTATCAATGTCCGCAGCATGTGAAAATTGATTTTGCCAAAAGCACTCTCAGTCTTCCAAAGCTCAAAGGGATCAGGGCGCAGTTGCACAGAGAGTTCTCAGGAAAAATAAAGACGGTTACGGTCAAACGCTCCCCGTCGGGGAAATACTTTGCCAGCGTATTGGTAGATGACGGGGCGGTCGATCCTGTACCCGCCACTATTGAGCGTAGCAATACGGTTGGTCTGGACGTTGGCCTGAGTGATTTCCTCATCGACAGTGAAGGCAACAAAACCAGTAACCCCAGAGTTCTAAAGGCTTCTCTTGTTCGGCTTGCAAGAGAGCAGAAGAAGCTGGCAAGAAAGAAAAAAGGATCAACCAATCGGGCAAAGCAGAAACGAAAAGTCTCTGTTATTCACGAACAGATCGCCAATCGGCGGTTCGACTTCATTCATCAGGTAACGGCAAAACTGGCTGACAAAAACCACGCAACTACGTTTTCCGTCGAAGACCTGAATATCAAAGGCATGGTCAAAAATCGTAAGCTCTCAAGAGCCATACAGGATGCAAGCTGGGGCATGTTTCTAACGACACTTGAATACAAGTGCCGTTGGAATGGCAAGAACCTGATTCGTATCGGGCGGTTTCAGCCAAGCTCCAAGCTATGCAACTGTTGTGGCCACAAAATGGAAGCTATGCCCTTGTCAGTGCGAGAGTGGCAATGTCCGTCATGCCAGTCCATCAATGACCGTGACGTCAATGCCGCCAAAAATATCCGAGATTTCGGTTTAGCTGATTCGCTGGGACACAGCGATTGTGTAAAGAGTTCCCCTGTAATACATCTTGTCAGTGCAGGAGTTACAGCGAAAGATGTTGAGAATTTTCGGCATGGGTCGCAAGAAGCCCCCGCTTCAGCCGCTTAGTGGTGGGAGTATGTCACCATAACGTATTTTATACGCGGTAATACTGCTATTGCTGCCAATCTACCCCTTATGAGATGTTACTTTGGCTTGTGTATCGCACTGCAGTAACTTTTGCCAGTCAAGGCCTTTTTTTTACACCGCTTTCCTGATTTTGTCTGGGCGCTGCAGCGTCCAACCAGGCTTTCTCCCTGGTACTCGTAAACCGTTCCGCTCTTATGCTTTTCGTTTTCTTTTTTGCCATAGAGGTCAGTTGAATAGGAGAGCCAACGGTCACAAAGGGCTCCTTTCATTATCGCTACCCGGTCTCCCGCATCGGCAAAATAGACTTCTCTTTGAAAAGTCAGATAATCGGGCAAACCGAAAAGATACACTTGCTTGATGACCTCTCCATCTTTTGGCCCACCCTTGAAAACAATATCGGTATACCCTCTCGGCATTTTGCTCCTCTCCAGACAGCCTTGCAGATACTGTTGTTGTTAAGTGGCTGTGTCAGTGGCTATGGTACGGCCAATGTGTTTTTCAGACAACCAAGCCTCACGGCCATGCACGGGCATCGTCAATCGAACGAATATCCTGTTCATCACACTGAGCTTTGATCGCCAGCTCCCGGCTCATGGAAGCAGATCGTAAAAGCTCCCTGGCATCCGTCGGCTGGTCAAACAGGGTCACAGTAATGGCCGCCGAATAGACGATTCCTTGGTAAAAGCCTTTGCTGTTGGCTGTCAGCCTTTTTCTGGAGTAGTCCTTAATCATTGCTCTTTAACTATTTCGTTCGTGACGTTCCAGGTTACGATAAAAATTTTCGTGGCTCCCAAAAGAAACCAGCTCAAGCACCAGCTCACCCTTGTCAAAATAGTAAGCCAGCAACGTCAGCTGCTTCACCATTTTGAACTTGTATACCTGTATGTGTCCTAGCGCCCCGGTTTTCCGGGCTCCGATGTCCGGGTTATCTGCAATGAGGCGAATAGCCGTGTCGAGATCGGCCTTCTGGTTTTTCTTCAGCTTTTTTACCGCCCGTTCAAACCGTGCCGTTTGCAGTATGCGCTTTGCCTTAGCCAAACCGGTACTCCGTAGTCTCACCCTGCTTGCGCTCCTCATCGGCCTCCATCAGTTCTTCAATGAAATGGATTGGCAGATCCGGGTTTTCCTTGGCCGCCCTGCCCAGGGTAGCCCAGTACTCAATCTGCTTTGAGGCGGAACGCTTTTTGACTTTTCCGGTCAGGCTGGCGGCATCAACCAGCTCCTGATCCAGTCTCAGGGGGACACTGGCCATGTTGGACACTCCTTCAAACGGTTTTTATTGCTTCCAATTGTAGCAGATTGCAACAAGCTGTGTAACTTTGATTTAACCGGCAGCAAGGCATGGCTGGTCACCGAGGCCTGGAGAATTTATACTGTACGTATGAACAGTTAACCGTAGGTGGCATTCATGGCTTTCCCCTCTCCCGCAGCTGATTACCAGGAGGCTCGGCTCTCCCTGGATCAGCACCTGATCCACCACCCGGCGGCGACTTTTTTCTGCATTGCATCTGGCGATGCCATGACCGAAGCAGGCATTAACGACGGTGCCATCCTGGTGGTTGACCGGAGCCTGAAAGCCATGAGCGGAGATATTGTCGTGGTGATCTATCAGGGGGAGCATATGGTACGGCAACTCAACCTCAGCCAGGGGCGCGTCACGTTGACTGCCAATAGCGATACGGCACCGATCCCTGTCAACCAGGATCAGGATCTGGAGATATGGGGCGTGGTGGCATCGGCGGTTAACCAGTACCGTCGGGGAGGGGCATGAAGCACCGGTTTGATGTGAAACTGAGGCCACCCTCAGGGGTGAGGATGGCCTGCACTGTGGAGCGGGGTAACGCCAAACTGCCTGCACGGCAGGTCATTGAATCTGTGAAGCGTCGTTCCTGCATCGGCCAACTGCCTGCACGGCAGGTTATCGCCATGACACTTCACTCCATGAACGTAGTCGGGGAAAGGGGCTCCGTCATAGAAAAAGCATGGCCCATGTGGAGCGAGGCCCAGTACAAATAAAGGGGTTATACTTTCCTTGGTTGTGCCGCGTTCAGGAAGGGAGTTCCCAGGCGGCGCGTCAACGTCACTGTTGCTGGAGTTATGCCATTGTCCACAGGGAAGTTACTGACCGGTTCGGTGCTGTTGCTCGCCCTGAACCTCACGGCAAACGAAGCCTTCAACCAGCTTTCCCCGCAGATGAGGGAACGGGTTCACATGGCCACTTCCCTCCCCTGCCGGGAAGTACTGGAGCACCCGCAGGGTCAGGAGGTCATTGTGGTGGCTGGGCTGTTAGTGAACCGGGCCGACATCCTTGACATCGCCAATGACCCGCGCAGCATTGAGGCCTTTATCCTGGAACAGATGACGCTCTGCCAGCAGTTCCCGAACCAGCGTTTTTTTGACCTGATCCAGTTCGCCCAATGAACCCCTTGAGGAGGGAAATCAGGTTCTTTCTGCGGTCAGCCTCACTCTTTCCTCAAGCCCCATGATCTCACGCATAAAGCTGTTGTCTTCGTACCGCCATTGCACGGTTTGATGACACTGGTGGCAAAGGGCGTTGTCAGCACAACCATATCGTGACATAAAACAATTAGGTTTGGCATAAAACCAACCAAGGATGACATAGCCGCAGTAATGCTACTTTATCTGTAGAGCCTGCTGTGCAAGCAGTTGAGTAGATGTGTGCCGGTCTGGGACAGGGTATAACAACGCGACCTACCGTGCAGGTAGTTTTGACAATCTGGCGAAAGGAATTGTCAGGTTGTCGTAGTAATTGCCTGAATTTGTCACGATATGGCTGTTTTTCTTATGACAAATGAAGTTGCAGTTCTGTCATAGCCCTTGCTGCATCAGAACAGCGATTGTCACGATATGGTTGTACCGACAGGCGTGCTCGCCAGGATGGCGGGACGCAACGATCAACTCATGATTGAACGGCTGGCCTTCCCCGGTTTGCAGCCACTGGGGGCAGATACGAAGAGCGTTGCAGATCGTTTCGAACACGCTCCTCTCCAGGTCGTCAAATTCGCCGTTGAGAAAACGAGTCACGTTGGCTTTGTTGGTTCCGGATCGCCAGGCCAGAAGCATGGCCGGTGGCAGCGAAGTCAGCTCGTGAAGGCACTGGATGCGCTGTTGAGGGCTGTTGTCCATAACCGTTCCTGTTGATGTTATTGCTGTTATTGTCTGAAGACACACCAGTTCACCACATCCCTTGCGTACATGCCAGCATCCTGCCCTGCGCCGCCCTGGTGCTTTGCCTGCAAGACCTGGGGTGGTAGCATGGCAGCCATCACGCGAGATGGGTGTGGCGGTAGCGTGCCTGGCGGTTTTATCCCCTTGACCCAGCTCCCAAAGGCTCTCAGAAAGATCGTCCCTGATGTCAAAGGGGGGTGGGAAGAGTTAGCGGGCAGCACTCACTATATGCCGGAGCTTGACTGCACTGTTGTGGCAGGGATAAACCCGGTCATGTTGTACTTTGAGCCTTCTCGCCAGACACTGCTCGACAAGGCCTTTGCAACAGTAGCGGAACTGCTTAGCTAGTCCTTTTTTATATCGAATAGCACCCAGCCGACTGCGCCACTCTTGTCGGCGGGTGCTGTCCCGTCAGGCAAAAGTGTGAGGGTTAAATCTATTCTGTTCGAGCCCTCATTGAAATGAACGCTCTCTATGTTGGTGAAATCATCAGGCAGCGCTCCAAGTGGCACCGCGTAGTGAACATCGGTGCCGCTATATAACCGTGTAGCGACGGCAGAATGCTCACTGTCGTCTGCCCACCTTACGTACACTCTGACCTGCATACTTGCCAGAGCCTGAAACGCTTCGTAAGAAACCGGCGGGCGAGGTTCTCCTTCCATCATCGCAAACGACACCATTGGCACAAGAATCAACAGAGTTAGCTTTTTCATCTTTACCTCACAAAAGCAGCAAAAACTGAAGTTAAGTAACCTTTTACATTACGGACATGATATTTCCTGTCAGCAGGGAGAATAGACCCTTATGTCAGATTTCCTATCAGAGGATGAGCTTGTGGCGCTGGAGGATGAGCTTACCAGTCTTCCGACTGGCGAAGAGACAAAGCCTGCGGCCAAAGCCAGGACCGCACCAAAGCCTCAGAAGAGCCCGTCGAGAGAAGGATTACCGGTGGCAAGTCGAAATCAGAAACAGCCTGCTCCGCTGGTTTTCACTTCTGAAGCTGTGTAGAGCACTAATCACCGCAGGCGATTCCCCTAAGTTCTTGCTACACCGCACTCTGTCTGGTCTGGACAATTGCTCAAGAGCTGAAAGACTGCTAATGTGTTTCACATCGGACAAATAACGGATATGAAACATTGCCCAGGAAAAACAAAGAACTCCAGCCGTCCGACGTGAAGAGGCTTGTTGAAAAACATACGGGTTCCCCTTTTTGCCCGATGGACGCAGCGCTGATAGCACTGTGTGGAATGGCTTATTTCAATGCCGCTGAGTTAAGCCTGATGAAGGTACGGCATGTAGTTACTGAAACGTCAGGCCTGGTAGAAGTTGACTCTTTACCTTCTGAATTCAGTAGTACAGGAAAATCCAGGCTGTTTTATATTGGCAGAAGTACATATCTCCGAGATGTGCTCGAACGTTACATAGAGTGGAGAAAGGAAACCGGGCTTGGATTGCTCGATAGAGCCTTATATATGGGGCTCGATCCTGAGTCCAGGTTCTTTCTGAAACCCAATGGCTCACCTTATGAGTTAAATTTCAAACGCAGGTTTCAAGGTGACACCATCACTCAGCCAGTTCAGATGCAACGACAGTTCAAAAAGTATTTTTTAGGAGAAGGAGTGACTATCAAAACCTTACAGCAATCTTTCTTGCTTAACTTCTGGAGGGCTCGTTCTTCTGAAGGAACTACCCAAGCCATCCGGGATGCAGTTGAGCTGACAGGTTTGACAGCAGAAACAATCCGTTTGAAGTGCATGCGACAACCAGAGTCCGTTCAGACTGTGATCGAAGGGCTCTACCGATGACCATGAAAAAGCCGCCCATTCTTGAACCAGGCTCACTCAATGACGAGTCTTTTGATCTGTTGCTGAGTCTAACAAGTATACGCTCAGAGCCGCTTATTGACGCCCTCAGAGACTATTACGTTGGTGGTCTGACAAAGAGCGGTGCTTACACAAAGCACGGCGTTAACAAGACGATTTTCGGACGAAAACTGCCCGTTCTGGAGAAGGTGTTCAGAGCGGTTGTCGGCTTTTCAGAGGTTTACAAAAAAAGGTAAACTTTCTCTTGTTCGGTATACCATTTAGTGTATACTTGTATGTAGGCAAGATGATTTGACATTCCAGGGGCAATCGATATGGCTGACGATCACGGCAAAGCGTCCGAAAATGTTCTTCACATTGAAGAGATGGGTCAGCGTGAGCAATGGATTGCAAATGCGTTACTGCTCTGCCCAGCGGATGATTACTATGAGCTGCTGGATTGTGTAGACGACTTACCCGATTGCGAGCTTTTCAGCTTGATCCAAGAATTCAAAGAAAGGTGATAAAAAAATGGCTAGAGGCAACTGGAACCCAAATGTCATTTCTCCCAGGATGAGGTGTCGATTTTGCAGGCGAGTCATTCAGAAAAAGGATCTGGTTCGAGTTGTCAGCGGTGAGTCACCAAATGCGCCAGCACACAAGCAGTGTGCTGAGTGGAAGAATCGTGAATATCGTTCTGGGGAATAGGGATGGCTAAGATCATAGCAGGGCTTGGATTTCTGGTACTGATCGCTGTTCTGGTGGGCAGTGTCGTGCATTCGGCGCTGGGTGTTGCAGTGGTTGCATTGCCAGTAGGGTTGATATACCTCCAGATCAAGCAGGAAAGCGCCTTGAGTTTTGAAGGAAAAGCAGGGGAATAAAATGCCAATCGTAAAAATCACAGATTCCGACTTGAAAGAAGTTACGACTGTTGAGTTTTCTCGTGTGCCTTGTCAGGGAGAAACCATTATGCTCTGTGATGATAACGGTAACGGCGCTCCGCATACTGTTGAGTATGTGTCTTGGGAGGTTTGCAAAGGTCGTTCTGAAGCAGATGTTACGATCAGCATCAATATTACAGATGATGATGGTGTACGAGAGTGGTTTAGATCAACAGATGGGCAACCAGGGGAATAAAATAATGAAGGGTGAAGCTACCGAACTTGAGCTGCCTACAACCATTGCTGAAGGCGAAGGATGGAAGATCGAGCGTGTACTACATCACCCTTCATCAAATCTGAGTATCAGATACCAGGGCGATAAAGATGCAATCATTCTTGGTCTTTTGAAAGAGTTGGAAGCTGAAGAAAGGGTGTCATTTAAAATGGCGCTTCAGGCCGGTGTCTCAGGTGAAGTACTCAGGGAGCACCAGAGGTTTGAACGGTTGTCAGAAGATGAACAATGGCAAGAAATCGCTGATTTAAAATCAGGGGAATAAAATAATGATGCTGCAAAGAGCTTTCACGATAGGGCCACCACTAGGTATATGTATCTGGGTTTTAGCCATGATTTTTATGACTAAAACTGTTGATGGTCAAACCGTCTGGGTTGGCTTAAGCCAAGCTATGGTATATGGATTCTTGTCTGTCATTGTAAGTATCTGTGCTGTTGCTTTCATAAGTGCTTATGCAGGAAAAGACAAAAAATCAGGGAAATAAAACAAATGAACGTATCTCAGTCTTGGATATACCCAAAGGCTAACCCTGAAGGAAAGCCGATATTTTTTGTTGATGGAAAACGAGTTTCCCTTCAGAAAGGCTTTCAGCTCACTATTGACGGTCATTTAGGCGATGCACAGCATCTCAAGTCATGGTTCTCAAAAAATGGTTTTGTAGATAGCAGAGAGTTTGGAGCCACCTACCACAAATCTATTTACAAAGGAGAATGAAAATATGGGCAGACTGACTCATATATTCATTTTTCTTGTTCTGATGCTTCTGGCAAAAACCTATGCCACAGTTGACCTATCCAGCGATCTATCCAATATTCCTGCAACACTCCTCCAGATCAGAGTGATAGAGACCTTGCTATGGCTGACACTGGCCTACTCACTAACAGAGCTGATTCATGCCGTAGACAGGGTGAGAGACAGCAGGTTCAAAAACTGCTCGCAGAGGAAAGCGGTCAATCCAGATGGCACTGAAAGTGTTGTTGTGTTAGCACCGGTTTGAGATGACCCGTTTTCACCGGTTGGCTCTAGCTGTGATGCCCTGTCAGGCCAAGGTAATAGAGTTTACAGATGAAAATTCCTAACGTGCAACAATCACTTATACAGTACATTTAAATCATTACCCTGATACGACATGACATGGGTTGCTTATTAACAACGTGCCATGCAAAAAAAATAATGACATCAGTTAATAGAGAACTGTTTATGACTGACAATGAAAGAAATAATGACAAGTGTGATGTCTGCGGAATAGAACGAGAAGGAACTAATCTGACAGAACTGTCTATTAAATTAGGTGAATATCAGGAAACACAAGAGTTAAGATTCTGCTCAGATAATGAACTTTGCCAACTTAAATCAGAGTTTATTGCGGCTCAACGTGAAAGATTGCTGATGGATAAATGGCATAATGAGATAAACAAAGAAACTGTAGGGGGGAAACTTCCAAGAGAGCTGATAAAAGGCCTTGATGAAGCTTACGAAGATGACCTGCCTTCAGCTGTAGAGGATATCCAGCTGTTAAAGTGGCAAATAATCATTTCAGCTTGGATAACTTTGAATGCAGGAACTCTTCCGGTGGAACATAGAAACGGAAAGGAGCTACTGAAAATGTACCTGGAGTCGAGGAAGTTAAGAGCACTGTACTCTGATTACGATCTTTCATCAGTCTTGTGACCTGCTCTGTGAACAGCGGCAGCACGTTCATTCTAAAAAAAACATGCTATATACTATTGCTATATCCTAGTGGCTATATACAATGTACATATAGCAATGATTTTTGGTGATAGTGATGGCTCAAGGCACTGTATTTGTAAACAATCGAACCCAGGCGGTACGGCTCCCTGCGGAAACCCGTTTTCCTGATGATATTAAAAAGGTCAGGGTCAGGGTTCGTGGTAAAGACCGCATCCTCTCCCCGCTCGGCAATACCTGGGACTCATTTTTCAATGTTGATCCGGCTGATGGGGTAACGGAGGACTTTATGGCCGAACGGGCTTCCCAGGATCAAAGGGATCGTGAGGCGTTCTGATGCTGAAGTATATGCTCGATACGGACATTTCCATCTATGTGATCAAGCGGCGTCCGATTGAATTACAGGCGGTTTTCAACGCCTATGACGGGCAGATTTCCATCAGCTCGATTACTCTGTCCGAGCTATTGCATGGCGTTGAGAAAAGCTCGAACCCAAAGAAGAACCGGGATAATGTTGAGAGCTTTGTCAGTCGGTTGGAAGTACTGGACTACACCCCGAAGGCCTCCGTCCACTATGGCGACATCCGTGCCGATCTGGAAAGAAAAGGCCAGGTGATTGGTGTGAATGACATGCACATAGCGGCCCACTCCCGAAGCGAAGGGCTGATTGCTGTGACGAACAATGTCCGTGAGTTTGGCCGGGTGGATGGTCTGCGCGTGGAAAACTGGCTGGAGCAGATCGAACAATAACGGGGCTGGGAGAACTCTGCAATTAACCTACAGGCTCTCACGATCTGACCGATAACATTGAGATTCTATTTATGGCCTATGTGCTCGCCACTACTGAAAATACCGTCAGATGGTATAAATTCCAGTTCGATAGAGATTTGAAGCCAGGTGACTTCGAGCTTTTAACAACGTTGGATTTAAAAAACGTGCCACAGTTTGGGAATAAGCAAACTGCCAAGCTTGCCGCTCTATCGCTCGGCCTAAAGACTTGGCGGTATGTTAAAATCTAGCCGGTGATACTCAGCCAGCCAAGGGAATAAAAATGCGAGTAGTAATATCAAATATTATAGAGTTTCGGTCATCTCCAGAAAAAGAATTGTGCTGGTTATCGTGCAAAACCCAAACAGGTTCTAAAATTGTTTTCTGGGGCAGTCCCGAGGATGGGCAACGGAACATTGATGCACTGAGACACCAGAAAATGCCTGTTCTGGTCACTCTTGAGTCCCCTGAAGAGTGTCAGCCGAGCGATTACGTGAGGCGTGAATACGGCGCTTCAATCAGTGTTCCTGAACATTCGTGGATACAGATCAACCCAGAGCATTAAATTCTTAACGCACGTTCTCTCAACCATGATGCGCCAAAGCTTATGCTGTCAGCCTTCCGCCTTAATGGTCTTTGGGAACCTCAATGTCGCCACTGGCAATAGCGTGTGCCAGCTTTTCCATCAACCTGGCGAAACGATAAAAGCCCTCGTACTGTTGACAGATATAGTCCAGTTGAACACGGGTAGTGCTATCCATCACTCGTTTAAAAGCATCCATGTAGTCATAGCTGGTTTGCAGTAGATCAGCCTCGCCAGCATCGGTGTTTGGGAAACGTAAGGCGTTTTCATTCACTAACTGTACCAGATGAAGCTGTTCAGCATTAAGTTGCATCATGAATATGATTCACTGAATATTCTGTACATTGCAGGTTGATATTTTACACTCATATTCGACAGTTGGCCTGATCCGCAGTGGCTTCTTATTGGAATCCACAGATACTGTACCGGTAATAGAGAGGGTAGTTATGTCCGTTAAAAGAGCAAATAAATTACAAAAGCGCAACCGGAAAAGAAAGGCACAGCAAAAAAAGAAAGCCAGTTTCACGATTACCAAAAAAACAGTCAGGGCAGGAAGGCTAGACCTGGATCAGGTCAAATCGGCGGATCAGATTATGGCGACGATGTTATCCGATGAGGTGCCTGAGTCTGAGTGGCATCCTGATGACGTCGATATTATAAAAGAAGGGCTGGAGCAGGCCAGGAAAGCAACAGGAGAGCGATGCTCTGTAAAGCGGCGGCCTGATGGAAGTCTGACCATATTTTCCGATCCCGAGTTAGAAGGTTTTGATGAGTCGTTTGACCCTCTAACGGAGAGTGAGGTCTATGGTGATTCAGACATGATCGATGCTATAAGAGTGAGCGTGTTGCACCACGTAAAAACTGAAGACCGCCCAAGATCCATGCTGATCAGCCTCCCCGAGAATGAGGTTTTATTAATACAGACTGCTGAATTCACCACCTACTCCACACTCTCTAAAATGGACTACATCGCATTAGTTCCGGAAGATGAAAAGGCTTCACTGCATGAATTTATAGATAAAAACGACCGTAAAAAGATCGTTTCATATCAAGAAGATGATTCCCCACTTATGACATTTTCCTTTTCCGATAATGAGATTCATGGTGCCATCCGGCATAGCCCACCCATGTTAGGGCTATATGCGTCAAGCTCAAATGATATGCGGATAGCTGTAGAAGCGGTTCATGGCGATAATCCTGATGAATTTTATCTCGTAGAGTTCGTTACTGAGCAGGCCAAAAACGATTATTCCGATGCAGGGTATGAGTTCACAAAAAGTGAGTGGGAGTCCTTCGTATTGCAACATGAATTAGAGCCGGTAGTAGGCGCAGCGTTTCACTGAAAAATTTCCGGGGAATAGATGTGTTGTGGTCGAACAACTATGGATCAGTTTGTGTAAGATAAGTTCTTGGTTGCTACAAATTATAGAGACATTTAATTCTTTGGTTTTTCTAACGAATAAGTTGTAGTAGTTCAGACCTGATCTGACAGTCACCGATTTTTCAGAGGGTGTCTGTCAGGTCAAATTCAGGCTACAAATTTTTCCTTCCAGATCTCTTTGCCATCTATCAGAGTTTCCATTGGCGTTCTT
>NZ_JBLYZI010000107.1:0-18525 GCF_057680865.1 Endozoicomonas sp. Z74 | reverse complement strand
CTTATCAGTGAGCGAGGAGAATTTGGAAAACAGGGCTTTTGCAGACATCGAAAGACAGGAAAAACCCTGATTATACAGGCTGTTTCTTGATGGCGCTGTTCAATTGGTGATCATGTTTTTGCCCTGAGGGTAACACCCCCGAGTCAACAGCCACTTGATCAGAAATATCTTCCCCTGCCAGGGTTTTATTAAAATGCTCAAGGGCACCGACAATATCAGGATCACGGGTTAAAGCAATCAACTCGTCAGCAACCGAGGCATCAACACCCGCATCAGTCAGTGCTTTCGAAAAAAAGCCCTGCATTGTTTCAATGCTCATGGCATTGGGGTCATTATTGGTAATAGCTTCTCTGAACATCTGAGAAAAACCAGCACCAAAAGCTTTCATTAAATTAGCTTGAGAATCTTTGCTGATAGTGGAATCCGATGACAGCGTCATGCTGTTAATGCTATTACCAAATTCAGTGACTTCTGGCATGCTCACCTCACATTCTGTAAATATGAAAAATTCATTGAATGAAACGATACTGATTCACAATAAAACAACTGAAAACAACTCAGACAGAATGCCTCTTTTCTAAAGCACTCCCCCCTTAAACAAATCCCCCTTTTCAACTCATTAAGAATTTGACTGTAAATGCCATAATTTAGCGTACATCCCTCCTTTCTCTATAAGGTGATCATGAGCCCCCTCTTCAATGGCCTGGCCCTCATCAATCACCAGGATTCGATCTGCATGGCGCAAGGTATTTAAGCGATGGGCAATACAGATCACCGTCCGCCCTTTTGAAATAGCGGCCATATTAGCCATAATCGCAGCCTCGGATTCATAATCCAGCGCACTGGTGGCTTCATCCAGCAACAGGATTCGGGGACGAGTGATTAAAGCCCTGGCCAGGGCAATCCGCTGGCGCTGGCCTCCAGAAAGACGACAGCCTTTCTCGCCCACCTGAGTGCCATAACCCTGGGGTTGCTGCTGAATAAAGTCGTCCGCCCCCGCCAGCCTGGCAGCATTCATGACGTCTTCATCACTGGCCTGGGGGCAACACAAGCGGATGTTGTCAGCAATGGACCCGGCAAATAGCACACTTTCCTGCAACACCACGCTCATATTCCGACGGAGTGTCACCGGGTCGGCAATAGCCAGATCAATGCCGTCTACCAGTACCTGACCATGTTGGGGTACATACAACCGCTGCAGGAGTTTCGTCAGCGTTGATTTTCCTGAGCCGGATGGGCCGGTAATACCAATAAACTCACCGGGCTTTATTTCAAGATTAAGGTTTTGCAACACTTCACGGCCCTCTTCGTCGTAACGAAAGCGAACCCCTTTGAAGCAGACGCTGCCCTCCAATGCCGGCACCGAAGCCAGGCCGCCACTCCCCTCTTCAGTGGCTTCATCAAGAATATCGCCAACCCGGCGCAAAGAGATCAGCGTATGCTGAAAGTCCTGCCAGATCTGGGCAAGGCGCAGAATCGGCTGGGTAACATGACCGGAAAGCATATTGAAGGCCACCAGCTCGCCAGGGGTGAGCACGCCATCCATCACCAGAGTTACCCCCCACCAGAGCACCAGGGCCGAGGTGATTTTCTGGATCAGGCCAATCCCCTGGCCCGCCCATATGCCAACCACCCTGGCTCGAAAGGAGGCTCGAACATAATCAGCCAGTTGTTTTTCCCACTGGTGAATAAAGCCCGAGCCAGTGGCTGTGGTTTTAATGGTCTCTATGCCGGTTACAGACTCTGATAAAAAAGCCGTGTTATCGGCATTCAACTCATATTGCCGGGTGACTCTCGCCCGCAATACCGGTCCCACCAATAACCAGAACAGGAAGTAAATAATGAGCGAACAAAGGACCAGCCACGTTAGCTTGGCTGCATAAGCAAACATCACTGCTATAAACACGCCGATAAAGGCCAGATCCAGAACCATGGTCAGGGCTGAGCCTGTCAAGAACTGCCTTATTTGCCCCATCTCCCGGATTCGGGCAATGATCTCTCCGGTCTGACGTTTCTGAAAATAAGCGAGGGGCAAACCCAGCAAGTGCTGGAACAACCGGCTGGACAACTCAGAATTGACCTTGCTGGCCAGGTTGGCAAACAGCCATGAACGTATAAAACCGTATACCGGCTCAAAAATCGCCAGAGCCATCATGGCTATACCCAGCACTTGTAAGCTGGAAAGACTGCGGCTGACCAGCACCCGGTCAATCACATTTTCAAACAGCATCGGAGTGACCAAAGGGATCATCTGCAGCATCAGAGAAACCAGCAAGACACTGCGAAACTGCCTTATATGCTTTCGTATGGAGGGTATAAACCAGCTGAACCCAAACTTCTGCTGAAGGGTTTCCCCACCTTTTTCTGCCAGGAGAATCCCCTCACCGGTCCACTGGCTGACAAAGTGTGACAGTGGATAACTCCGGCTATTGCGGGTTCCCGGGTGATACAGTGTGACACGTCCATCCTCAACGGACTTTAACACCAGCCAGCCACTGTTCGTCTTTAACAGGGCGGGCAGCGGTAAGGCAGGCAATCGCTCAGTTTGAGTCACAACCTTACGGGCTTTCAAGCCGATCCATCGGGCACAGCGGCAAAGGTCAAGGCTGCTTATGGTGTTCTCTGCTTTTCCCAGATGGTGCGCTAAATGATCGGGGTTTATGGACTTTTTCCAGCTCTGGGCGGCATAGGCCAGGGCTTTTAAGCCATGATCGGTTTCTTTGTCCGTACCATCATCCAGGAACAGTGGGTCAGCGTGCTGTGATACCAACATCATCGTTCCCTCATGGCTTCGGACTGGTATTGCTGCAGCGGACTCAGCAGATAATCAATGACCCGGCGATCACCGGTGCGTATTTCCGCCATGATGGTCATACCCGCCTGCAAAGGCACCCTGCTCTGATCAACTGCAATGGTGCTTTGCTCCAGTTTCAGCCTGGCAGGAAAAACCAGGCCCATTTGCTCATCCTGCACAGAATCCCGGGAAACATAGATGACTTCTCCGGCAATCGTGCCGTAACGGGTATAAGGGAAAGCATCTACCTTGATCTCCACCGGCTGGCCACTGCGGACAAAACCAACATCTTTGTTGAGTACCATAACTTCCGCTTCCAGGCCCTGGTGATCAGGTACAATCACCATTAACTGCTGTGCGGGTTGAACGACACCGCCCCTGGTATGAATAGCCAGTTGCTGAACGACGCCATCCACGGGAGCCCGAAGGTTATGTAAGCGACGCTTCTCGTCAGCCTGAACCAGCCTTTGGGACATGACCGCAATGGACCCTTCCGCCTCACTCAGTTTGTCAAAATATTCCCGACGGATTTTGGCCAGATAGCTTTCTTTTTTCTCCGTCAGACTGTCGTACTCTGCCTTTAGAACTTCAATATCCGCCTTCCTCTGGGCCAGTAATCGCTCAACTTCCAGGCGCTCACGCTCCTGCTCCATCAGGTCCATTCTGGGAAGCATTTTCTGCTCAGCCAGTGTTCTTGTGGCACCCAGCCGCACACTGATGTTATTCGCCAGTCTCTCCAGAGCCCTGATTTCCGACTGACGGGCTTTCTGGTTCGCCTGGTTGACGTCCTGCTGGCTATCAAAACTGTCCAGATTGGCCACCACATCATCCCACTCACTTTGCAAATGCCGGGTTGCCATTGCTGCCTGAGAGGCGGTTGCGCTGGCAGGTACTTTAAAATGCTCTGGAGGGTTATTGGTTAACAGGGCCTGCAAGCGGGCTTTTTCCAGACGCAGATAGACGAACTGCTCCTGGAGTTCAGCCACTTCTGCTTCAACACCGATACGATTAAGACTGACCAGCAAGTCTCCCGCCTTTACGGGTTGACCATCACGGACATGAATCCTCGAAATCTCTCCCATTTCCAGGGACTGGATCACTTTGGAATGACTGGTCACCAGTAACCGGCCAGTAGCCCGGGCATGAATATCCAGATGACCGATCATGGACCAGATCAGAGCCCCGATAATTAACAGGGTTAACGCAATGGCAGTACGCCGGGTCCAGGGGGCTGGCGGTCGCTCCACGATTTCCAGATAACCGGGCTGAAACTCATATTCGTCCCGGTTACGCACAATGGCTTTTTCAGATTTTCTGTCTTTCAACCAGGCCTGCCAGGCCACCTTGACATGTTTCCAAAACATCAGGCTGCCTCCCTGCTGAGTGACTGTTGCAACTCCCAGAGGCGGGCATAGGTGCCTTGTAATGCCAATAGTTCCTCATGGCTGCCGGACTCTGTTACCTCACCCTGCTCCAGAGTAATAACCCGGTCGCAATCCCTCACTGTTGACAGCCGATGGGCAATAATGATCACTGTGCGCCCCTGTGCAATACGCGACATATTGGCCTGAATCAACGACTGGGATTCATCATCCAGGGCACTGGTCGCTTCATCCAGGATCAAAATTTCAGGCTTCGCTGCCAGTGCCCGGGCAATCGCTATCCGCTGTCGTTGGCCGCCGGATAACGATGCTCCCCCTTCAGCCAGAACCGTGTCATACCCAAGGGGTAACTTGAGGATAAAATCATGGGCTCCCGCTAATTTCGCTGCTGTGATGACGTTTTCCAGTGGCAGGGTAGGATCTTTCAGTGCAATGTTATTTCTGACGCTACGATTGAACAGGTAGTTTTCCTGAAGTACGACACCCATCTGGCTCCGCAACTGATCCGGTGCAAAACAGTGCACAGGCTGTCCATCAATCGATATTTCACCTTGCTCTGGCGTATAAAGATTCAGTAACAAGCGGGTCAGGGTGGACTTGCCTGAGCCAGAGGGTCCAACAATGCCCAAAGACTCACCGGCTTTAATATGGAGGTTTACGCCATTGATGACCGCGGGCAGATTTGGCTGGTACCGGAAGCGGATATTTTGAAAAAGCACATCCCCTGCAAGGGATTTGCCCGGTTTTTCCACTCCAGCACTGTGCTCAACGGGAAGATTCAGCATATCCCCCAGCTTATCAACGGCCACCCTGGCCTGGACAAACTGCTGCCAGAGCTCAATCAACTTGATGATCGGCTGGCTGACATGGGAAGTCATCATATTAAACGCAATTAACTGGCCAATAGTCAGCTCAAGGGACATAACCAGATTGGCCCCCACCCAGATAACCGCTACGCTGGTGACTTTTTGCAATAGCGTGACACTGTGGTTCACCAGACTGTTTAATGTCTGGCTTTGAAAGCCTGCCGCGACCATATCACGGGTCTGGCCTTCCCAGCGCCGCGCCATTCTTGGTTCTACCGCCAGGCTTTTTATGGTTTCAGCACCACTGACTGACTCGTTAAGAAACGACGTATTGATTGCCGAAGTTTCAAACTGTCGTTCAATACGTGCCTGTAACGGTCGGGTGCTAAAACAGGCCAGCAAAAAATAAAGAGGCAGGGAAGCCAGCACAATCATTGTCAACAGAGGTGACAGCCAGGCCATCACTGCAATAAAAACAGCACTGAACACCACATCGACACCCAGGGTCAGCATGGAACCTGTAAGGAAATTACGAATACTGTCCAGCTCCTGGACACGGGTAATGATGGCTCCGACCTGGCGGTGTTTAAAGTAGAGAAGGGGCAAGCCCAGCACATGACGGAAAAGCTTGATTCCCAGATGAATGTCGATACGGTTTGAGGTGTGGGCAAACAGATAATCCCTCAAGCCTGTTAACGCCACCTCAAAAATGCCCACAATCACTAAGACAACCACTAAAACATCCAGCGTTGAAAGGGCTCTGTGAACCAGAACCTTATCCATAACCACCTGAAAAAAAAGCGGCGATGCCAGTGCCAGCAGTTGTAACATGACGGAAAACACTAAAACTTCTGAAATCAGTTTTCTGTGTCTGACAAACTCCGGGATAAACCAGGAAACATCAAATTTAGCCTGGGACTCCTGCAAAACAATGACTTCCCCGCCCCAGTCCTGTTCAAGCTCAGGCCTTGATATCACCTGGGGAGACTTCTTCTCTGGAGATTGAATCAGCGCCTGGTCATCGGAAAGACGGGCTAAAACAACAAACGTTCCCTTTTTGTTCCGGTAGGATAATGGAAGCTTGTCGCCATTCAGTTGATCAAAGCTCAGTTTTTTCAGTTTAAGGCAGGCTCCAAACTTTAAACCGTACTCCTTAACGCTTTTATGAAGCAACGGAGAAAATGAGCATACAGCCTCTTGTTTATTCTGCTTAAAGCCGAATAATCCCAGCAGGATATCGCAACACTGCTTCGCAGATTCTCTTTCTTTTAACTGCCCCATTACAACCTCGGACGATTTACCCGCGTATAGACACTCATCCTTCAGAGCAATTAAAACCAACGTCCATTTTTCAATAAACGGCACAATAACAGTAATTCTTCGGTTATTTTTTGACCTGGATCAACAGTGGAATAACTGTGTAATGATCAAATTTTAGGGTGATATCACCATGGACATAGAGATACACAAAGAAAAACCATAGTTCCATTTAAAACCCAAACCTAGCAATACCTTTAACCCTCATGAAGAAAAATCATTTCCAATAGCAAAAGGCATTTCAGAAGAAGGATTTACTCGTATTCTTTATCGCTATTCAGTTAATATTCCATAATCAGGCTTAGTGTAAAAGCGCATAGCGAGAAAATCCCCTTTTTCTTTCAATTTTCTGCTAGCCGATGAAAGAAAATCCTGTAAACCCGCTCGCGTAAATTGATACAGCGATCCATGGAACGCTATCCCCACCTGATTCTCATCAGAGGACTCCCCATTACTAAGAAATTCTCCTGTCACATAAGAATCAACATCAAAAAATAGAAAGAAATGAACTCTTAAACCTGAGTGAATCATTTGAAAAATACGTTCAATAAGAGATGAAAATTCACCACCTGAATCTATTTTATTGATATTCCCAATATGCTCCAAACCTAAATGCGAAAAATCATTATCAACAATTGATATAGGGTTAACCACGAAATGATTTTCATCCCTCCGTTCCTGACCCCGACCATTCAATGCAACCGGATCACCTCCATACCTTTGTAAGTCATGCATAAAATGCCGAACATTTGCATCATGAACGATACTTTCCACCTCCGCTTGCTGTTCGCTTTCTATTTTAAGGTACTGTTCGATTTCATCACACACCTGAGCTAAAGACATTTTCTCGTCAAAATGCTTAGCCACAAATATGGGAGCCAACTCTTCGGGTAGCTGCTGTATAAGCCTCTCAAAGTCAGTAATCGTTCTCCCTCCAGAAGCGACCATCTCTTCACAGTCATAACTTCCAGATGTGGTAGAGCTACCTTCAGAATCTTCTTTATCCTTTGCTATCTCTTCTACAAAGTCACTTCCTTTTTCCTCTTCAAAATCACTGACCTTTCCCAGCTCATCCCCACTTGTTCTTTTCTCACCATCCTTACCAGTTGGCAATGTACAAATCAACACCTCCGGTGAGCCTTCTCTATTAACTTGTGGGGCCATACATGTACCAATACCCTGCCTTTTAGGCAAAGGTGAGTCCATATCCAACTCCAAACAAAGCTGGCTTTCCGCTGCGGCATTTTTCATACAGCGCTCACATTGAGTGCCGTGACTTTCATTTATTTTTTGTCCACACTGATCACAAAACCGGGTAGCAAAGGCAGAGCTGCATACAAAAATGAGGACAAAAAGAACACAACTGTTTTTTTTCAGAAAACTGGACAAATATCTAATCACTCTTTCGCCTATCTTATTTATTGAAACAGGCTAATGAGAATAGGCAATAAATTAGAACTCCACTGAAAAACATTCATAAAAAAGCCCGCATAAAGCGGGCTTTTGTACAAAGAAGAGAATCAGCCTTTATAAAGCTTCGAGTTCAAAGCATCCCGGAGCCAGTCCCCCAGCAGGTTCAGCACCAGTATCAGCACCACACCGGGAATCAGCGTGATCCACCCGCTGCCGGAGAAGATGTACTCAAAGCCACTGGAAATCAGCGAGCCCAGAGACGGTTGTGACACAGGCCTTCCCAGCCCCAGATAAAGTGGTTCCGGAAAGCAGGTGTGCGCTTTGAGTTCGCAGCCATGAGCCTTTCATAACAAGATTTTTCTCCCTTTGAGAAACGCTTTGTTTACTGCCTTAGAACAACTACTGAACCTTTCCCACTGCGACAAAGCAATCCATAGTGAAAAATAAGCAACGCAATGACAATCAGGACCAGATAGAAAATCATAAGCAGTGATGCTGACTGAGATGATAGGCAGGTGGCAAAAAACGATAGCAGAGCTGTACATAACCACGCCACGGAGAATACAACGGCATTGGCAGTGCCAGCAATATGGCCAAACATTGAAAATACACGACCAAGATACAGCGGGAACAGCATAGCCAGTGAGAAAACCATAATACCCACAGGAATGACAAATGCGGCCATATTCATTCCCAACACTGTCTGGTAACCAATGCTGGCCAGAACTGCAATCAATGATAACAAAAGAGCAAACCACGTCTTGTGTTGGGCAGAAACGTGAAACAGATACCGGTTAAGCATGTTTCCACACAGCCAGCATGCCCCAAGGACGAGCGCAATGTAACCGTAAAAAACAGCATCGTAACCCAGTACTTCCTGCACCAGAAATGGAGCAACGGTGTTAAATACCGGAATAATTGCATAAAAAATACCGCACATGACGGTTATCAGTACAAACACCCGGGTAGAGAACATTTGCCCTAAATGAGATTTCACGGTTTCTGCCTTCAATGGATGAGTATCAAAGTGCGTTTCCTGATAGCACAAAGCAATGAATACTCCTCCAAATAAACACCATAAAGCCAGGAAGATGAATACACCTTTCCAACTGAAATAATGCTCAATATATCCCCCCACGAAGGGGGAAAGGGTAATCCCCATTGCAAAGGAAATAGTTATCCAGTTCATGGCTTTAAGAAAATCATCACCCTCGTAAATATCTTTGATCACCGCCCTGCCAGGCACACAGATAAATGACACAGCCAATCCCTGTATCGCTCTTACAGCAATAATCTGGTAAACATTAACGGCTAACAAAATCACCACCAGAGCAAGAATCAGGCAGGCTACACCGGCCAACATGGGCTTCTTGCGTCCATAAGCGTCGGAAACAAAACCCGCTATCGGTTGTCCAAGGCCAAACCCAAGTATTGCAGCGGTAAATGACCACTGTGCCAGAGATTCACTGGCCGCAAAATCTCGGGCAATTGAGGGCAGTGATGGCACATACATATCCACCACCATTCCACCCAGGGGAATCATTAAATACATTAAGAGAGCCGTTAAACCAGACGACATCGGTGTTCTAACCATAGGAATCCCAGATAAAATTGATCGCCTTTATCTTATTATGCAGCTGACTTGAACATCCATTCGTAATATCCTTTACATCAGGCTATTCATAAAAAAGCATTAATATGCAATTACCTAAGTCGAGCCATCATTTGCAGGGTCAAAATAAAAAAAGCCCATAAACATGGGCTTTTATATTGAAGAAAGAGAGTCAGCCTTTATAAAGCTTCGGGTTCAGAACATCCCGGAGCCAGTCCCCCAGCAGGTTCAGCACCAGTACCAACACCACCAGCACCACACCGGGAATCACCGTGATCCACCAGCTGCCGGAGAAGATGTACTCAAAGCCACTGGAAATCAGCGAGCCCAGAGACGGTTGTGACACCGGCATACCCAGCCCCAGAAAAGACAAAGCCGCTTCACTGATAATGGCGTTGGCCACCTGTACCGTGGAAATCACCAGAATGGGAGAAAGGCTGTTGGGCAAAATATGGCGAAACATAATCCGCCCTGGCCCAAAGCCCATCACACGGGCCGCTTCTACATACTCTTTCTTTTTCTCCGCCAGCACCGAGGCTCGAACCGTTCTGGCGTACTGGGGCCACTCGGCAATACCAATCACCAGAATCAGCATCAGCATGGCCAGCCGGCTGTAGAGTTCAGTGCCAAAAGACGCCTGAAACACCGCCAGTACGATAATGGCCACCATCATTGTTGAAAACGACAGCTGGATGTCCGCCACCCGCATCAGAAAGCTGTCAAGACGCCCCCCAAAGTAGCCCGCCACAAGACCCAGCACAATCCCGATCAGGGCCTGCAGCATCACGGCAAACAGGCCAATGGCCAGGGA
Source organism: Endozoicomonas sp. Z74 (assembly GCF_057680865.1). Taxonomy (NCBI): domain Bacteria; kingdom Pseudomonadati; phylum Pseudomonadota; class Gammaproteobacteria; order Oceanospirillales; family Endozoicomonadaceae; genus Endozoicomonas; species Endozoicomonas sp. Z74. Next base: position 8,390 of record NZ_JBLYZI010000107.1, on the reverse strand, counting down.
AACTCTCATGCCGTACAAAATGGTACTGTACATATCCCTGCCCTGGGCATCGGTTCCCAGCAGGAAACGCTCGTCCCCTTCTTCACTCCAGGCCGGAGGGATTTCCGAATCCATAATATCGATGTTGGACAAGTCATAGGGGTTGGTGGGAGACAGCACCGGGGCCAACAGCGCCGCTCCAACAAACAGGGCAAAGATCAGCGCACAGATCATGGCGACCTTGTCCCGGGTAAAGCTGTACCAGAATGCGGATTTCTTAAACCGCTGCCAGCGGCTCTCTGGCTGGTAAACAGGCGTCTGGGTCATCATTGGCTGCTCCTCGCCAGTCTCACGGTTGGATTGATCAGACCGTAAAGCAGGTCTACCAGGGTGTTAACCACCACAAAAATCGCCCCCACCACAATCAAATAGGCCACGATTAAAGGCGTATCCACACGGTTCACTGCCTCCAGAAACAGGAAGCCCATTCCTGGCCACTGGAATACGGTTTCAGTCAGAATGGTATAGGCGACCATGGTTCCGATCTGCACCCCCCCCACTGTAATCACAGGAAGCATGGTGTTCTTCAGGGCATGGAGAAAATAGATCCGGGCTTTCTTCAAGCCTTTGGCTTTGGCAAATTTGACGTATTCCGTGTGCAAGACCTCCACCATCTCGGAACGGATCAGGCGAATAAACAGTGGCAACATGATGCTGGCCAGGGAAATGGAGGGCAGAATCAGGTGAAGCAAGCCATCCCGGGTAAAGAAACCACTTTCCCAGCCCAAGAACATCGGCATAAGCTCGCCCCGTCCGTAGGAAGGCAGCCAGCCCAGCTCAATGGAGAAAATATAGATACTGAAGATGGCCGTCAGGAATACAGGTACCGATATGCCGAGAATACTGAAGCCCAGTATCAGCCGCGTCAGCCAACTGTCAGGGCGGATCGCACAATACACTCCGGCGGGTACCGACACCAGAATAATGATCAGGGCAGCGCCAAAGACCAGCTCAAGGGTAGCGGGCATTTTGGCAAAAATAACGTCCAGGGCCGGTTCTTTGAAAAAATAGGACTGACCAAGATCCCCTTGCAGGGCCTTGCCCATAAACCGGCTGTACTGCACCAGAAAAGGATCGTTCAGGCCCAGCTCATCCCGCAGCTGCTGACGCTCAGCCTCTGAGACGGACTGTCCGACCAGCTCACGAAGCGGGTCTCCAAGATTGTCCTGTATAGAAAAACTGATGATACTGATGACAAACATCACCACCAGTCCCTGTACCAGTCTTCGCATTAAAAACAACAGCATTTTTCACCTTTCTATTTCTAGATGCGCAAGACACGCAAGATGCGAAAGAAAACAGGGTTTCAAGTACGCAGTGCTTTATTGAGTAACGGTTATTGACGATGAAAGTGCTCGCTCCAGTGCTCGGCACTGGGGCGGGCAGCTTGTTAACAGCCTCCAGGCGCTGCCACAAAGGACATTCACCCAGGAGGCTCTGGTTTAGATCAAAGTGAGGTAAACAAGACAACTGCCTTATTCTGAAACCACCAGGTCACCCAGATAGGGGAAGTTCATCACATTGACAATGTCCTTGGCCGCCACGTTCTTGCTGGCGCCCCAGGCCAGGTTCTGCCAGTGCAGAGGAACAAAGGCCGCTTCTTCATACAGGGTCCGCTCCACATCCTGCAGGATTTTCGTCCGCGCCTCAGGATTGGTTTCACTGCCTGCGGCCTTCACCATGGCGTCTACTTTCGGGTTGCAGTAGTTACCGGCATTGTACTGACCCCAGCCAGTAGCCTCATCCGGGCAGGCTGTCAGAAACTCAGTGAAGTTGGCGGAGTCTTCCGTATCCGCATGCCAGCCAATCATCATGATGTCCGCCGCCCGCTTGTCAAACTCCGGCCAGTACTGGGCCTTGGGCAGAGTCTTCAGATCCACCTTGATATTGATCTTTGACAGCATGGAAGCCACGGCCTGAGCCACTTTGGCATCGTTTACATAGCGGTTGTTGGGCGCCATCATGGTGATGGTAAAGCCCTTCTCGTACCCTGCCTCTTTCATCAGCTGCTTCGCTTTCTTCAGGTCATACCGAGGCTTGAGATCACCCACATAGCCGTCATAACCCTCAGGGCTCTGCTGGGCAGCTGCAGTGGCAAACCCTTTCATGATTTTCTTGACGATGCCTTCGTTATTAATGGCATAAACCACCGCCTGACGCACCCGCTGATCCTTAAATGCCTCAACACGCTCCTGGTTCAACTGTAAGGTGATAATCCGGGTGCCAGGCAGCGTCACCAGATCCGTAGAGCTGGAGCTTTGAATGCGCTTGTGGTCATTGGGTGGAACCGGGAAGATAAAGTCCACATCACCGGACAGCAGAGCCGCAACACGGGTCGGCCCTTCCTTGATGGGTGTCATGACAATCGTGTCAACATTACCGGGAGACTGTTTATCCCAGTAGTCATCAAACCGCTTGAACTGAACCCTGACTCCCTGTTGCCGCTCGGCCACGATGTAGGGGCCGGTTCCTGAAGCGTGACGGGAGGCATAAGTTTCCCCATGCTTTTTCAGTAGCGCTTTGTCCTGCCCCTTGTCATCGAGTCCCTCATAGAACTTGCGATCCATGGGGAAGATATAAGTAGCAGAGTTAAGTACCAGTGGATAGGCTTCCTTGGTGGTCAGGTCAAAGGTGTAATCATCCACCACCTTTAATCCGGAAAAATGTGCGAAAATGGCCTTGAAGTCCGGACTGCTGTTCAAACGATCAAATGTCCACTTGACGTCTGCACTGGTCAGGGTATTTCCTGTATGGAACTTTACCCCTTTACGTAAAGTAAAACGCATTGTCTTGTCATCAATACGTTCCCATTTCTCCGCCAGCCGGGGCACAATCTTATGGTGTTGATCAATACGGACCAGAGGGTCAAATACCATGTGCGACAGCTGGAGGGTAGCACCGGACAGCTGCTCATGGGGATCCAGAGAAACCGGATCAGCATCATAAGCCATTTTCAGGGAAGCCGCGTTGGCCCCTATGGCGATAGAAGCTGCCAGCACAGCTCCCGCTGCCTTGGTCAGCAGACTTCGCTTCAACATTCTTTTCATAATACCCCCAATACAGGTTTTCTCTTTTCATTCACTCCGTTGTTTGACGAGCTGCCCCACTCCGTCAGGGCCGTCTTTTTCACTGAACTGAACCGTTATCAATTCATTGCAAACCGCTCAAAGCGCCAGAGCTATACCAGCTTCTCTTTATGCGGACACAGCGTTGCACTGTCGTTCACCCGCCCCATCCTTCAGAATAGAAGCGGGCTCTATATCCAGCCCTTCTCTGGAAAGATTATCTACCCTTGGCATCAGGCTGATCAGATTACGGGTATATTCATGCTCCGGATGCTCAAAAATACGTTCGGTTTCCCCCACTTCCACCAGGGTTCCCATTTTCATCACACCGATACGGTCGCACATCTGGCGGATCACCGGCAGGTCGTGGCTGATAAACAGCATGGTCAGCCCCAGCTCTTCCTGAAGGTCTTTCAGCAGATTCAAAATCTGGGCCTGCACCGACACATCCAGAGCGGAAGTGGGTTCGTCACAAATCAGGAACCGGGGCCGTGTTGCCAGAGCCCTGGCAATGGAGATTCGCTGACGCTGACCACCGGAAAACTCATGGGGATATTTAACCCCAGCTGCACGCCCCAGACCCACATGTTCTAAAAGGTCATCAACAATACTGTTGACCTGTCGTTCCGATTCCGCCAGACCATGAAAGCGGATGGGTTCGGCAATGATGTTGTGCACCGTCATCCGGGCATTCATGCTGGAGTAGGGGTTCTGGAACACCATCTGGATCTGGCGCCGGAACGGTTTGCGCTGTTTCTCACTCAAGTGGGTGATATCGGTACTGGCAAACTCTATTTCGCCGGAATCCGGTGGATAAAGACCGGCAATAACGCGGGCAATGGTTGACTTGCCCGATCCTGACTCGCCCACCAAACCGAAGGTTTCCCCTTCACGAACCTCAAAGGAGACCTGGTTGGAGGCTTTGACGTAGCGCCTGTTTTTCCGGAAAAAAGCCGACTGGGTTTCAAAGCTGAGATTGACATCCTTCACCTTCAGAAGAATGCCGTCGTGAACTTCCCCAAAGACCTCCCGCTCACCCAGCCAGTGATTTTTGACGTCAATATGATGCCCCTGCTCTTTTTCAATGTATTCCACACGGGGAAAACGGTGGAGTTTGACATCGGTCCGGGGCACTGCGCTGATCAGGCTCCTGGTATAAGCATGCCGGGGCTGACACAGAATCTGTTTGGTGGAACCCAGTTCTACCAGCTCCCCCATATACATTACAGCAACCCGGTCAGTGACATTGGCGATCACCCCCATATCATGGGTCACCAGAAGACAGCCCACCTGCCTCTCTTTGCAGAGCCTGCGAATCAGTTCCAGAATCTGGTCCTGAATGGACACATCCAGGGCAGTGGTGGGTTCATCCGCAATAATCAGTTCCGGGTCACCGGACAAGGCAATGGCGATAACCACCCTTTGTCGCATCCCTCCGGAAAACTGGTGCGGGTATTGTTTGATCCGGATTTCCGGCTCAGGAATGCCTACGGATTCCAGCAGGCCAATGGCTTTCTCAAACGCTGACGCCTTGTCAACCCCCAGGTTAACCATGATGGTTTCCACCAGCTGTGTTTCAATGGTCAGCAGTGGATTCAGAGAGGTCATGGGGTCCTGAAAAATAAAGCCGATGCGCTTGCCACGAATCTTTCGTATGGCTTCACCGGATAACCCGCTGATTTTCTGGCTATCCAGAGTAATACTGCCGTCGGCGACAATGCCGGGAGGGCTTAACAGGTCAATAACAGCATTGCCCACTGTGGATTTGCCAGCGCCGGACTCTCCCACCAGTCCCAGTATTTCGCCTTTTTCCAGGGTGAAGGATACACCCTTGACTGCTACCGCCGTTCCGTGACGGGATGGAAACTCTATGCGCAGGCCTTCTACTTCCAGTAAGGACATGCCACCCCCTGTATTCATAATCGTTGATGAGTCGTAAACGTCTGAGATGATCCTCAGAAGCTGATCCGCAACCTCTGATATTACAAGCCCATAGACCTACAACTTCTGCACGGAAAGACAGGCAGAGCGGTAGATAAACGACTTAATACAGATATAACTCAATACGAGATATAGCTTGTTATGTTCCATGAAGGCCCTGGCAACAGGCAGGTGGTGTGAAATAACCTGCGCAGGCAGAGCGCCTGATTCATGGCTCTTTTTTTATCGCTATTCCGGCGAGCGGGTACCTCAACCAGGAAAATTGACGGGGTCATACAAAACCCAGGAGCCTCCACCGAACTGGATAAGACCAGGGAGGCAATACGACCCGACAAGGATGCAACAGCACCGGTACAGATGGACAGGCCCGTACATCATTCTCGGGCAGGTACCGGAAAGGCTATAAGCTTATTCCGGCACTCTTCGGAAAATAACTATACAGAGGCGGGAAAAAAATAAAAAGCCTTATTTCGGCAATTACTTACCGAAACAAGGCTTAAAGTATTTGACAAATTGAGATCGTTTTTACGCTGAACCAAGCGCCGCAGGGTTGAACCAGTTGCGACAACTCTGCAGGTAAAGTCCATAGGGTCGCCCCATCACCAGCATAGCTCCCAGCTGCCCTGCACAAGCGGCCAGAACCTGATCAAGCCCCGCTCCTGTTGAAGCCACCAGAACGGCATAAACAGGGGTTTGAAAAGACAGATAAGCCAGTGCATCCAGCAGTGCCAGCCGGACAAATCCACCCTTCCAGGCTCGGCCACGGAGCATCACCCAGTCCCGGTATAACCCATAGGGCCTGGCGATGATCAGGTTCACCGGAATACTGAGCAGCCGTGACATCATTGACTGCTCCAGGCTCAATCCCGCCAGCAGCTCAACACTCATTCCAACCACCAGAGAAAAAGTAATCATCGCAAAAACATCTGCGATCATAGCGCGATTGAAAAACATGGCCCCCATACTCCAGATACGCCAAATGGCAGGAAATATCACCACCAGCCTTTCGCTGAAGTGGCTGCATTTCCATGAACAAAACACAAACCATCCCTTTGGCTGAAAAAACGTTCAGCCAGGACAAAATGAAAGAAAACAGCATTGAATAGGGAGAGCTCCCCAGAACCCAGTGCTTGAACCGGACAGAACATCCGAAATCTTGAGTAGAAAAATATCGCCATTTCAGAGCAATAACAAGTATTCTTATCGCTATAATTGAAGCTTATGCAACACTAACGCCTGCTTATAATGACTGAAACAGGCATATCAACTGCGACGTTCTACTATGAAATCTACCCTTCATTTTTTGATTAAAAATGTAAGAGTTCAGTACGCAATGATCTGGGTCAATTCATCACTTACTATGAACAGGTATTATTGATCATGGATAAAAAGGTTTCCCGAATGCACAACTCCGTTATTCAATCGTTAAGCCAGCTACGACAGCTGCAACCCCTGGTGCATAACATCACCAACCTGGTCGTTACCAACAGTACTGCCAACGCCCTTCTTGCCATTGGTGCCTCTCCAATCATGGCCCATGCCCGGGAAGAAGTGGCCGATATGGTGGCCATCACCGGAAGCCTGGTCATCAATACAGGAACAGTGACGGCCTCGCGTCTGGAAAGCATGATCCTGGCCGCGGAAGCCGCCAGGGTTCACAAAAAACGCTGGGTACTCGATCCGGTGGGTGTCGGCGCAACACCTTATCGACTGGAATGCAATTGTCGCCTTCTGGAGTACAGGCCCAGTGTTGTACGAGGCAATGCCTCAGAGATTACCTCCCTGTTTACCGGCAGTGCTGGTGGCAAGGGCGTTGACAGCGACTGCTCCAGCGATGCAACCCTGGACTTCCTGATGAACAAAGCCAGAGAGCATCAGCTGGTGATTGCCGTGACGGGAGCGACTGATTATGTCACTGATGGCGACTCCCTGTTCCGGCTGGACAATGGTCACCCAATGATGGCCAGAGTGACTGGCACTGGATGTACCGCCACAGCGCTGATCGGCGCTTTTCTGGCAGTCTGTGATACACCTCTGCTTGCGGCTGTATCAGGGCTGGCCTGCTTTGGAGTGGCTGGCGAGCGGGCCAGTCATGAGTCGCCAGGCCCGGGCTCCCTGCAACTGAACCTGCTCGACCGGCTCTATCAGCTGGATGAAGAAACCCTTAATCGCGATTTGAAGCTTAACCAGCTATAGCCATAAAAAGGAGAGCTCCTTGAACCTGCTCCCCCCCAAACCCGACATCAGAATGCTCGGCCTCCCCTTTCGGTGGCTGCCAGACCCGATCATCAACAAACCACTCAGCCAGGCGATCAACCCGCTTTTTCGGGTACCGATTGAGGAGGGAGACTTCGATTTTCTGGAAAATCGCTGCCTGAAGATCCACATTTCAGACATCGATGTCTGTTTTTACATCGGCTTTGATGGAAAGCAGCTTGTGGCAACCGGCACCAGACATCATGATGTTGAATTTTCCGGAAGCTCTAAGGCATTCCTGTCACTGGCCAGCCGCAGGGAAGATCCGGACACCCTGTTCTTCCAGAGAAGCCTTATGATCGAAGGGGACACTGAACTGGGGCTGGGTGTGAAAAACCTTCTGGACAGTATTGACCTGGAACAGATGCCCGGATTGATCCAAACATTGGCCAAAGTCGGGAAAAAACTCCAGGATAAACTCCCTGCATTTGCTCACTGAGCTATTACTTAAGGGCAAGTCCTCTTTCAGGGCTCTTCAGCTAGATCTGTATGGAGGACTGGTTTACTACTGCCAGCCTGACGCCTGATTTTGTCTCTCAATCATTCGCTTAAGAGCCCCAACAAATTGCGAGAGAAAGTTGGTAAGCACTGTCCCACGGGAGTTCGCTGGAATAAGGTTTGGATCACCATTATTTTGTTTACTCCTGACATGGATCTTTTCTTCAACATGATAGGATCCACTGCCCGCCATCATGTCAATATCGTCCCGGGTATCTCCTCCAGCAATAACCCTGGCCCTTCCCAGCCCCATAGCCCCAGCCAACTGACTGACCACATGTTGCTTAGAATCACTTATTGAAAATGTACAAATATTACTTTCTCTTGCAAGTTCGTAGCGGACCAGAAAGCCACCAGCTTGCCGTGCAACATATGGTGGACCCCATTGTCTAGACCACAAGATCCACTTTTTAAGTTATGTTCCGACTGTTGTTGAAGTCCTCAGCCAAAGTGTATTGCCTGAGGTGTTTTATAGTTCAGTGATTGATGTAGCCTTTCAGTATTGTAGAACTGGAAGTATTTTTCCAGCCCTTGGTACAGCTCGGCTACCGTTCTGAATTCGTTTAAATAGAGCCACTCATATTTCACAGA
>NZ_JBLYZI010000106.1:0-19054 GCF_057680865.1 Endozoicomonas sp. Z74 | reverse complement strand
AAGAACGCCAATGGAAACTCTGATAGATGGCAAAGAGATCTGGAAGGAAAAATTTGTAGCCTGAATTTGACCTGACAGACACCCTCTGAAAAATCGGTGACTGTCAGATCAGGTCTGAACTACTACACTGTATGCCTGAAAAAGCACTTACTGGTAATTCTGGTATTTTTGCATGAGCAACTGTCTGATGATCTCCTGATGAACAAGAAACATCATCATCCAAAACAGGAGTAATCGGTTCAGTAACAGGCTGATATCGACTTTGCCTTACTTTATCTTGTGAAAAACCCGATGACACACATTTGCCAAACGTCTCATCATCCGCCAATAAAGATCGTTCCACGCCTCTGTATATGGATTGCTGTTCAGGCTCACGCCCCTTGCTGGAATCATCAGAGCGATCATGGCAAAACACCTTTTCATGAGTTTCTTCCAACAATGGTGATCCATGCCTTTTACGGGAAACAGTTATCGGGTCGTTTTGATTTTCAGGGGCAACAGAAAACACCTCATCAAACTCAGGCAGTTTAGGCAGAAGTTCATCTTTATCATCTTCTCGAAAACACAAACTTTGCACCGTGATATCATCATCAGGAATACCTGATTTCTCTCGTAAATAAAAGGCAGCACTGCCAGCCATAACGGGCAAAGAACCCGTAGAACTGGAGTTGCTCAATGTAGACCTGGCTGCCAGTTCAGCAAGCTGGCTGGTAGAAACAACATCCCAGAGACCGTCAGTAGCCTGAATCACCACAGGCCACCTTTTAGCATCAAACTGGGTGATCACCGGATCATGACAAACAATGACGGGGTAGCGTCCAATAGATGTTGCAGGTGCCAGCACTCCCCCCACACGATTGTTTTCAACGGTTCCCCCAAGCGCTTTAATCTTGTCCTGATATTTTTGGTTATCACACTTGGCGGGTTCTGTTGCCGGTATTATCTGAGGCTCTCTATCGTTATAAGGGTTGTACAACCAGGCCCTGGAATCACCTACACAGGCAAACCAGTATTGATCTTCAATCCTGACCAGAACATTGGCAGTGGTTCCTGCATAGCCTCCTTTCTTGACAGCCTCTTCTTCAACAATTCTCTGGAGCTTGGCAAAGGTTATTTTCAGAGCATAATATATTTCCGCTGCACCCGCAGCTTTTCTGCAAACCTGCTTCAAGCTATTTTCAAGACAACTTTGAATATTTATCGCCAGAAGTGACGAAGCAAGATTACCAGCGTGCCCATCAAAAACACCGGAAAAAAACACCGGAATGTTTTTTCCTGGAAGAGGTAACATAAAAAAACCATGACAGCAGCGGTCCTCATTTTTTTTACCAATCTGTAAACGCTCTACTTCAACCCTTTGATGCAGACCTGACTGTTCTGGGTAAAACTCTTGCCAGCCTTCTTGCAAAGCACACCCTCTTTCCTGAACAGAACGACTTAACCGTTCCATGTATTTTCTATCACGAAACCCGTTAAAAAAAAGATTAAGGTCGGTTTTCTTGAAAGGTTCAGTGTCTTTTCTGGCGTCCTCCACTTCATCTGAAATATCTTTCAAGACAAAGGGAGTTAGAGAGGAGATATCAAAATCATGGAATTTACGAGTCAAATCGGCATAATTCATTAACCTCGACCCATCCCCCTTATTCATGAGGTCTTGGCCAATTCCTCGTGAAGCATCATTGCACAACAGACCATTAACAGCATCTTTGTGCACAGGATCAATACGTCTAAAATCTGAAATTGTATTTACTGGTGGTTGAGTATTAATGGCCGGATCTGATATAACCTTAATTTTCAGCGGAATAGATTTAACTCTTTTTTTTGCAGGAAACTTCCGGTCATTACTATCGACCACCATCGATAGCATAAAATAGTTTTGAGAAACGGCATCATTAATCACTAGCAAAATCCTTTTTCAAAATACTGATAACCAAACCGGCAAAAATATTAAACCTTTTTCCCTCACAGTACGACTGGCTGTTACTCCTACTCACTCCTATGTCCGTTAAACTAACACTTTCCGTACAAAAACAATCAGTAGGCGAGGGTCCTAGCCCGCATATTGCATAAAGCCGCTATGAAAAAGCGATTATCCCATGCCTTTCAAGGGGTATAGGAGAAAAGCGTAAAAAGACTATTTGTCATAGGGACGCTCGTCGGCTTGTCGCTAGCTCTTTTCCCGCCATGACAGCATTTTGTCGACAAATCCAGGCAATAAGCATGAATGTATCGACAAAATGTGTCAGCCGAAAAAATAGCAGAGCGACAAGCTCGACACTTCATGCAATATGCGGGCTAGCCGGCCTATTACATGAAGAAGGATTGCTCGCCTTTCATAGCGGCTTTATGCAATAGGCAGGCTAAATAGCTTTTATCGCAGAGTTATGACAGCCCGGTTACTGCGGCAACACCCGGGCAAAAACCGCCTTGATGTATTCTGTTTCCGGAATAGCCGGATGCACAGGATGATCCGGCCCCTGGTGCCCCTGCTCAATAATCTGCAGATTACGGTCTATATGGCGGCTGCCACCTCGAAGCAGATCCACCATATTATCCTTCTGGAGATGCATAGAGCAGGAAGCGGCCACCAGATAGCCGTCTTTTTCCAGCAGGCGCATGGCCAGTTCATTGATTCGTCGGTAGGCCTGCTCACCGGCTTTGATGTCCTTGCGCTTCTTGATAAACGCCGGTGGATCAACCACCACCACATCAAACTTCTCCCGGTCATCCCGAAGGGCTTTCAGGGCCGCAAACGCATCCCCTTCAAGGGTATCCACCCGCCCCTGCACTTCATTCAGTTCAGCATTGGCATGCACCTGCTCCAGGGCAAAGGCAGACGCATCCAGACATGTCACCTTCTCAGCACCAAAGGCAGCGGCCTGAATCCCCCAGCCACCGATATAGCTGAATACATCCAGAACCCTCTTACCTTTCACATAAGGCTTCAACCGCTGACGGTTCATACGGTGATCATAGAACCAGCCGGTTTTCTGCCCCGCCATCACCGGTGCCTGAAAACTGACTCCGTTCTCTTCCAGGTTGACCACCTCAGGTACCACACCGGATACGACCTCAGTGTATTCAGGCAAATCTTCCAGCTTTCGGGCATTGCCATCGTTTCTGAACAAAATCCCTTTGGGCTGAAGCACCTGGTTCAGGGCATCGACAATCTCACCACGCACCCGCTCCATACCTGCTGTGGAAATCTGCGCCACCAGAATATCACCAAACCGGTCAACCACCAGACCAGGCAATCCATCACTGTCACCATACACCAACCGGTAAAAAGGTTGGTCAAAGAGTTGTTCACGAAGGCTCAGGGCAACGTTAATCCGGTGAACCAGCAGGGCTTTATTAAGGAAATAGTCCTGATCACGGCTGACCAGTCGGGCACAGATCAGCGTATTCGGATTCACATAAGCGGTTCCCAGGGGCTTACCCGCTGCATTTTCCACCACAACGGGCTCACCGGACTCGAAGTTTTTCAGCGGGGTTGCCTGAACATCCACTTCATTACTGTATATCCACAGATGTCCGGACTTCAGACGACGGTCGGCCTTGTTTTTTAGACGCAGGGTGTTTAATGGCATGGCAATATCAGCGGTCAGCACAGAGAGAAAGAGTTTGCGGATTATGGGGGATCAGCCGGACAAACAATAGTCCGTAATCACTGAAAGCTCCATGCCACCAGCGGAGAAAGGGCATTTATCCTGCCCCAGGAGCCTGTCGGACTTATGCTTCCGAGCATCAAATTCAGTAGAACGAGTCACTGTCTTGGCTCAAGCTGCTTCGATGGATTCGTGCGAATAGTTAACCTATTTAATCGAATTCATCGGAAAATTTGGCCGTTCTTTCTGGATTTTAGGCCGGAATTGTCGTAAGTCCGACAGGTTCCTACCATCAGACCACAGAGTGCGAGTTCGCCAGTACAACCCGATGGCCAGGCTGAAGGTCAGCAGCAAGACCAGCCAGGACCCCAGAATGACTCCGGCCCAACCATGGGTCTGCCAGAAAGGCTCCAGATACAGCCCCCCCGTGCTGGCACCCAGATAATAAAACACCAGATAGAGGGAGGAAGCGCTGGCCCGACTGTGGTGAGCGTTTTGGCTGACCCAGCTGCTGGCATTGGAATGGGCGATAAAAAAGCCCGCGGCATTCACCAGAAAACCGGTAATAATCCAGACCACGGAAGCCATCAGCATCAGCCCGGTTCCCAGAAACAAAAGCAAAACACCAAGGGCCATGGCCAGAGGTTGGGGCAACCAGCCCGCCAGTCGACCGGAGAAAGCCGATATCGTGGTCCCGCTCAGATAAGTGAGAAACAACAGCCCGAGCCAGCTGGGAGGCAGGTGATAGGGGGCGTCCGCCAGCAGAAAAGTGGCATAGCTGTACTGGTTAATGAATATGAAAAAATTGAGTCCACTGAACAAATAGGCGGACAGCAGAAGAGGGTTACGAAGGTGATCCAGCAGGTCAGTCACCATCCTTACTGGCCTGAGACCGGCTTTCTGAAACCGGCGTGATTCTGGCAACAACCAGGCAAACAGCACCAGACAGACAAGGCTGATGATCGCCATAACTCCAAACGCCTGAGCCCAGCCCAGCCAGTCTCCCACAAACCCGCCGATTAACCGGCCACTGATACCTCCCAGCGAGTTCCCGCTGATGTAGATTCCCACTGCCGCGGTCAGGGCCGGACGTGAGTATTCATCCCCCATGTAGGCAATGGCTGGCAAGCCTCCCAGACAGAACCCCTGAATCGCCCGGAGCACAATCAGCAACGAGTAATCCGATGTTAGAGCGATGAGGCCGGTACACAGTGTGGCACCGGCCATGGTGACCACCATAATCCACTTGCGTCCAAGGGCATCGGACAGCGGCCCATAAAACAACAGTGACAGCCCAAGGGTAAATGTTGTGATGGTGAAGCTGAGCCCCGCTTCCAGGGTGGTTAACTGAAACTGGTTCGCCAGCATTGGCAGCAGAGGCTGGCTGATGTAGACATTGGCGAATACCATGAACGAACCGAGGCAGAGTGCCATGGTTGCACGCCAGAAGCTTCCTGTCCTGGCTTCTATCATTGCGCCTCTCCATCATAAAGTTCTGATGCAACAAGGCTAGCAATCCAGGATCAATCAGTGAAATATATAGTCTTGATTGTTTTGATAACGGATGCTTATCCATGGATCTGAAACAGCTGCGCTATTTCCGGGCCATCGCCCGTTGTGGTGGATTTACCCGGGCAGCGAAGCAACTCCATATTGCCCAGCCTGCGGTCAGCATGGCCATCAGCAAGCTGGAACAGCAGCTGGAATTGAAACTGTTCCATCGGCAAGACCGCCGGGTGTCCCTGACCGATGAGGGAGAAAGGCTGCTGGTGCATGCTGAACGTATTCTCCAGGCGGAGGAAGACGCCCGGCTGGAGATGCAGGAACTGAAAGGGCTCAGTCGTGGAGAAGTTCGGGTGGGTATTCCCAGTATGCTGGGCTCTTATTATTTCCCCCCGATTCTGATGGCCTTCCATCAGAACTTCCCGGATCTCAGGCTATCGGTTATTGAGGGGGGCACCTGGGAGCTTCAGAAAATGCTGGAGACCGGCGAGCTGGACCTGGCAGTGATCGTCGCCGAGTTCGTGCCCGATGAGCTGACCGCAGAAGTCTTTCTGAAACAGGAAATGCGGGTCACGGTGAGTTGCAACCATCCCCTGGCAGAACAAGATGCAGTCACCACCAGGGCGTTCTTCAACAACGAACTAGTCATGTTCAAGGAAGGCTATTTCCACCGGAAAATTATCGACCGCCTGGCCAGTGAGGCGGGCATTACCCCCAATATCGGTTTTGAAACCAACCTGATCCCCCTGATCAAATCCATCGCACGACAAGGTTATGGCATTTCAACCTTGCTGAGTATGGCCATCCAGGACCATGATGAACTGATTACCCGACCTTTTGAAAACCCCATCTGGCTGGACCTGTCCATCGCCTGGAGGCGCAACGGCTACCTGACAAGGGCCAACCGGGCTTTTGTGGATTTTATGCTGGCTCAAACCACCCTCCGTTAACCCCCGCTAAAACAACTATCAAACCAACGGGTCGCGCGATCGTTTACGTCTCCCCCATAAATGAGCCCCTTTGATCAGGGATACACCACACTCCCCCCTCCCGAATACAGCCAGCATCCACGGATATCTACGGATGGTTCTACCGTCCCATCAAAACTACGCTCCTTCGTAGCCCTTACGATTGATAGTCCCTACCATTGGAGCTGTTGACATGCCGGATAAGAACAAACAATCTCTGAGTCACCTGCTGCAGGCGTTGATGGATAAACCCGATAATGCGTCTATGATGGATCTGCTGGAATCGGCTCATCTTGGCTTCACCCAGGGGGCCAACCACTTTGTTGATAACTCAGCAGAAAAACTGCAACCTGCCGATATAAAAAGCTGCCTTCGCACCTATCCTATTGCCCAGATACTGATCAGCATTGTCCGGTATCATGAGCTCAACAGGGATACCGAAATTATTCGTAAAACGGTGCTGGCGCTGTTGGACTCCCTGGAAGAACAGCTACCCTCCGGCTCAGACAGGGAGCAACCGATGCAAACAACACTTCATTAACAACATGGCTTCAGGTGTTGGCACCTGCCGTAACATCAGGGCCAGACAAGGTTGAAGAAGATGACGCACTATCAGGAAGCCCTGCAAAAAAAAGGATACATTGTGGTGCC
Source organism: Endozoicomonas sp. Z74 (assembly GCF_057680865.1). Taxonomy (NCBI): domain Bacteria; kingdom Pseudomonadati; phylum Pseudomonadota; class Gammaproteobacteria; order Oceanospirillales; family Endozoicomonadaceae; genus Endozoicomonas; species Endozoicomonas sp. Z74. The sequence continues at coordinate 12,324 of NZ_JBLYZI010000106.1, read as the reverse complement.
GGATCTGGTGCCACCAGAACTGCTGCAACCCGCCATTGAAGCCATTACCGGGTTTGTCGATGTTGACCTGGAGGCCCCCTCTACCTGGTACCGGAAAAACCTGGGCAGTAATGGCATAGTGCCGATTCATCACCACCAGGCCTTCTGGAATATCCGCCAGTATGAACCCCTGTTCGAACTGTTTGCCCAGCTGCTGGGCACCAGAGACCTCTGGGTTCGCCTGGACCGGGCCTCCTTCAAACCCCCCTGGCGCCCTGAGCACCCTGAACAGAAAGACGACAGTCGCATTCACCTCGACAGCCACCCGGAGAAAGTCTACCTGCCAAGGCTTCAGGGCATGCTTTACCTGACGGATACTGAGGCAGATCAGGGAGCCTTCTATTGTGTCCCCAGTCTGTATCAGGTGGATAAAACGGCCCTTCACAGAAAGTCGCTGTTTTTTACCGATGAGGAACTGGCGGGTCATACCCCTGTGCATGTGGGGGGCAAGGCGGGCAGCTTTGTACTCTGGGACTCCAGGCTGCCCCACGGCAGCAGCCTCAACCATAGCACCCGGCCGAGACTCACCCAGTACATTTCCATGTTTCCAGCAGGGACTGAAGATGACCGGGAAGAGCGCATCACTTTGTGGCGGGAAAAAAGAGCCCCTCAACGGTGGCGCAACTTCTCTTATCAGCAGGATCCTGAGCCCGGTGATCCGGCCAAACTGACTGAGCTAGGCAAACAACTACTGGGACTTTGACGCCTGCTGAATCAGACGCACCGAGGTTTCCGTAAGCGCACTGACGGACTGCCAGAAGCGGCTTTTTTCTTCCGGGTCTTCCGGTTCGCTGTCTTTCAACAATAACAGGGTTTTCTGCAATTCATCCGGGCAGACCGCCGACCTTTCTGGAGCCGGGCTCTCAGGGTAGTTTTCCCGGAAAAAACGAGCCCAGTCAAAACAGAGCCCCGGGTCGGCCTTACCCCGGAAACCGGCAATCTGTTCATGCCCCACCACCCTGCCAGGCTTGGCCAGCGCCGGATAGTGTGCTTTCAGTTGGCAGACAACCTCTCTCAGAGCCCCATACTGGGCCTCACTGAAAGGGAACAGATTGCCATTGTAATTGACCAGCTCAATTCCAATGGAAAAGTCATTAAACCCTTCCCTTCCCTGCCACTGGCTGACACCAGCATGCCAACCCCGCATGGCTTCTCCATTCAGGCAGTCCACCAGCTCATAAACCGTGCCATCGATATCAATCACCAGATGTGAAGAAACCCCAAACTTCGGGTCCATGAAAATATCCAGGGTGCCCTGCAAGTCAACCGCGGTATAATGCAGCACAAGATAATCAACAGGAATCAGGCACTCATCCCGGTTCGGGCTCTTCATTCGGTGAATCGGCCATTCAGACAGTTCAGAAAATGCCATCACTGGACACCTGGAGTGGGAGTTAATGAAAAAGCTCAGGCCTTCATCTTTGCCTGATTTCAGCTCGCCTGCAAGGCTGACTCATTATTTTCAATTTCCAGGAGAAACCACCATGGCCAAAGGGCTGCAGAAACACCAGGAGCGATTGTCAGCATTAAACCTGCTGGGCAAGGATCTGGCGCGACGAGCTCGTTCCAAATGCGAAATTTGTGAAGCCGCGGGAGTCCCCCTGGCCATTTATGAAGTGGCCCCCATTCCCAGTGAGCCGGAACTGGAACACTGCCTGATGGCCTGCGAAACCTGCCGCGAACAGCTGGATAATCCAAAACGCCTGCAACCCGACCATTGGCGCTGCCTGGCCAAAAGCATCTGGAGCACAGTGCCGGTGGTGCAGGTGTTGTCCCTGAGGCAACTGAGAAAACTGTCGGAAGAGCACCACTGGGCTGCAGAAGCCCTCGAGCACGCTTACCTTGATCCGGAAGTTGAAACCTGGGCGGATCAGGAAGACTGATCCTCTGGCGAACGCTCGGGAAAAGTTCTCTCATATAAGGCTACATAAGGGGTAAACCCGGAGTCACGGATAAAATCCTCTAAACTCTGGTTTACCATAAGCCCCCGGTTTTCCAGGTACTCTGACCAGCCCACGTTTATATCATCATCATGGACCACCGCCACTGTACCGTCATCTGCCAGGGACAGATGAATATAGTGGCCTGAAGTAGCACTTCCCTTATGACAGACCAGAGACCGCAACCGGCCCTGAACCTCGACAGCGTTACCTGAAGCGCTATCAAGCACCGGAAGTGAAATCCTGGGGCAGGCACCACTCAAAAAGGCATTTGTGGCATCCTGAGCCCTTTTCTTCTCACTGCCAGAGCCGGACTCAAACATAGCCAGAGAGATAGAAAACCGGCTCAGTTGAACGACATCCGCCACCATAGCCTGATACCGCGTACCTGAACGCTTGAATTCCGTCTTTCCCTTTCTTGGAACGGTAAACTGTGAATAGGTTTCAATGTCCTCCCTGGTCCATGAATAGTTACCCGCTTCTTCCTGGTGAAACCGATCCAGACAGTCTTTGAAAGTGACCGGTGCTGACAGCCTTTCAAGCTGCTCCTGATCAATATCTTCATCCTTGACACCCAGCGTTCTTAGAAGAGCCGCAGCGTATTTAACCTTCTGTTCGCCACTCATATTTTCCAGTTCTTTCATGCCCTGAAGTTCGGCCAGAACCGGGTCAATAATAACCGGCTTTCCTGCGGTATCATGAGAACCAAAACAAGTGCCATCATAAGCGAGAATTCTGGATTCCTTTACCAATGTCCGGGCAGGAAAGGGCTTAAATGAGCCAGCAATAAGAGTTGGCTTTGCCAAGTATGGGCTGGCCAGAAAGCCTTCACTATCTACCTCAGCAACCCCTCGCACATATTGCTCACCGCCGCCCAGATCGTACATGATCAGTAGTTCGCCAGAATCGGCTTTTACAACCGTGCCTGAAGTCACTTCCCCCAGGGAGTGTACGTAAGGAAACAATTCCGTTTTGTTTCCGGGCTCAGGTAGCTGGGTTCCTTCAGGTATTACCCTGCCATCACTGAGCACACAATTTTGTTGAAGAATACGCCGCTGGTTGATCACAATAGCATCAGGCCGAACAACGCCATTCAGTTGCTGGAACAAGCAGTCATTAAGCTTATTACCTCGTTTTCGTACCAACCCCTCATCTGTTTTTTTATCTCGCTCAGGGCATACAGCCCTGCTCAGCAAATAGAAGCAGGATCGCAACTCAACTGCTTTGGCGTCCATCATTCCGGTGTTCATTAACCTGTTGAGAACTTCAAGCTTAATTACCATTGCAGCCATCTCAAACCATCCCGGGTTGCGGGCTATTGGCAGGTTCATTGGCTGAAAGCTCTCCTGCCCTCCAGATGGTCGGCTAATCTTGTAAGCCCTCCCTCTCCCATCCTTAAGGGTTGTTGTTACATAAGCCTGACTTTGAATACTGAATGAAGGGTCATCATTTAATCCAAGAACGTCCATGAACCCCACCAGAAACCCGGACGCATCCCTTTGAGTTTCCGGGAGTTCTTGATCAAATATTGCAGAAAGAGCTCCATATTTAACCGGATCCTTCCGACCCATCTGATGAAAACACCTCATCAGCTGCTTCTGATACCCAAGGACGCTGAAAATTCGTTGATGCTCTCTCTGATGTTCACGAATTTTCCAGAGGGTAACCAATGTATCTCTTAACGCCTTTTTCAGAGAAAGAGTTTCAACATCACTATCGGTGAACACTTTTAACTCAAGAGCTTCAATGGCTTGTTTGCTAAAACAATCAAGAATAAAGTTCACAGAAGAATTAAACCAGCAAGTATTTCCAAAATTTTTCAGGGGAAAGTCCATAAGATTCAAACCGCTACCGTCAGGCATTTTCTTGTCAAACTGTTGCGTCATCGTCTGAACATCTTTATAAATATTTCGTATGAGTATTTCTGCCTGCCCCAAGGTTTGAGCCTCACGAATATCATCAGAATAGAAATCAAAAAGCCCGGAAAAATAGATATCAAACAATGTTTCATGTGAAAAAAGTTCGATATCCGTACAGCGTGAGTTTTTTTTCAAACCATTCAACATACCATTCAATTGAGCCAGCTGCTTATACTCTTCAGAAAACCCTTTCCAGGCTGTGACACCATATCTTGCCTTCAACAAACTCAGAATATAATCAAACTCCCCACTGGAATGAATCATCTCATCTTGCAGAAGCTGCCTCTTTATAGCATCCGGTTTTTCCGCTGCTATTAAAAAGTGTGGTGTATGCTTGGCAAGTACTTGATCCAGAAGCTCTCCTGAATTTTTTGCTCTATCAAAAGTCATTTCTTCTTCAGGATTACCTGATCCAAAAAGTAATAGCGATGGGAAATCCCTATTATTATCAGAGGTATTCACTGAACCTTGAGCATTGACGTAATCTTCATCAGAGTCAGAATTAGAAGAATCTTTTTTCCCAAAAGCATAAGAAACAGTTTTTCTATTTCCCTTAGTTGGCTTAAGACTATCATTGGATGAGACCCAGATTGCATGGATAAGATCAAGAACGCCTTCCCCCGTTATAGATAAAGCTGCAGCTTCATCTACATCGCCATTTTTTATGTTTAAATTTTTTATTATTTCTGATATTACTGATTCATCAATAGAGCAATCGTGTCGTTCCCGAAGATGACCTCGTATCGCTCTTATTTTAACCATGCTTGGCTGATACCGGGAGACTTCTATATCTGATGGACTATTTATATCATTTTTATTTCTGCCCGGTGACTCAGAAGCAATTTCAGGATGGTAATGTACTTCAGTGACGTTTCGATCAATCCCTGGCGAAAATTTTGTTTCTTCTGGGCGGCCTACTGTTGGTATCTCTTTAGGATCAAGTTCAGGCTTGCTAACCAACTTGTTAGCAAAATTGACGTCGCCGGGTGTTCTTTTCGACTGGCCAGTACCTATTCTTTCAGAGCTACGATTATCGCGCTGTGAAGCAGGGTATCGCTCATACCCACTAATACCTGTTGCACGGTCCATTTGTCCCTTCCCTGGCTATACAGCACTCTTCATTGCTAAAAATCATATTGATCGATATTTATTGACTGATTTTCATATGAAAAGTTCACTTCAGAGCCTGATACTGAAAATAGAGCCAGAGATGCTCAATCAGAAGAAACAAAGCTTGTAAAGCCCGGGAAAAACGCTTTATAGTCAATAACTATGAAACTTCTATCAAGACTCAGCCTGCTGATTACCTTTCTTCCTACAGGCCTGATGGCGGAAGCGGAAGAAGCCCCCAAGCCAGTTGGCGACCTCAACCTTCTGGAGGTGGTTACCCCGCTGCTTATGGTGGTTGGTCTGATCCTTGCGTTGGCCTGGGTCGTGAAAAAGTTAAACCGTGGATTGCCCTCTATGGGCGGTGAGATTGAAATCTTGTCCAGCACTCCGGTCTCTAACCAGTCTCGCCTCTGCCTGATCAGGGTCGGTGGAAAGGACCTGTTGATTGGCATCACCAATCATAATATTTCACTTCTGAAAACCTTTGATGAACCTGTTGTGAGTACATCCCCCAAATCCAATCCAGGGGATTTTGCCCAGCAGTTCAGGAGTTTATTAAACCGGAAGAATAACTCAAGTGGGGAGAGCTGACTGTAGCGATAATTCAGTTTTACTGAGCTATCGCTACTACTAACTCCAGAAGGTTGGAAAAATTGCGGACACCTCTACTGGTCAGCATGAGGTCGATTTAGTATTGATCTATTCCTCATCCTCTTCCGTCCATTTGAAGGAGTCCAACTTACCCGACAAAAGACTTTCGATCCTATCCAATACATCCGTAGTAAACCGCCAATAGTACTGGTTTTTTAACAAATCCATAATCTGTCCAGATGTTAAGCCACTGAATATAGATGCATCAATTGTATTTTTGATTAGACTTACTAATTCCAGCTCTTCCTGCTCTTTCTCAAGTTCCGCATTAGCAGCGTCTAAATCGTAATCAGAAACCCTGTAGTCGAAAAGATCTCTATTAATTTCTTCAGAAAGGTCTTCACTATAATCATGAACTTTAACAGTATCCTTGAATCTAACTCCTTTATTATCAGCCGAACGGTTATGCGCACCGTTATCTAAAAACTTGGGTTTAGGAGGAATAGGGGGATGAGTTTTAAGTTTTTTCTCCTGAACAACATTTGTCTTGCCATTGACCTCTTCAGCCCCATGCCCTTTATTCTGACCGGGTGGCTTAGGAGCAGGTCTGGCAAAATGCCACTTCCCATCTTTATCAACACCATAGGCACTGGTATTGGGAGGCCGCTTTGGTGCTTTTCTAGCAATATTACGATGACCATCTTCGTTCATTTTATAATAATCTCTGTTTGGCCCCCGCCTTTCCTCTATTCCAAGCCGGCTTAACTCTTGCCTTCTTGTTTTTTCTATCATTTCCTGAATATATTCATCTCTGGACTGAGTAACTGAATGTCCTTTCCGATCATTCCAGTCACCTCTAGGCTGAGTAACTGGGCGTTCTTTCCGACTGTCTTCAGGCTGAGCGGCTGGATTACCTTTCTGCTCAGGAATCTCTAATCGTAAGTTTTGCTTATTTCTGGCTTGCAGTTTTGATACTTGCCCACCTTGTTTATCTACACCAGGCTTCTCTGGAACAGCAAGGGAACCGCTATTTCCCTGAGCCCTTATCTTACTTTCTGGCAAGAATGAGGAGAACGAACCCGGCTTCCTGACCTCCTCCCATGCCTCATCCGGTGTTCTTAAATGCCTGAAATTCTGAGCATCTAACTCCTCAGATGTTGGTGGTGGGGGAAAATCATCATCAACAAACCCACCATTATGTCGATGCAGAAACTCATTCTCATCAAATACACTTGAGTTATCTCCATCGAAATCATAAAACCCTGGATCATCCGATACCTGACTATTCAACAAACCTTTTGAAGGTTGATCACTGTACCCAACAGGTGATTCTGCCTCTCCCTTGAAGGTGGAAAACGAAGATACGCTGATAGCTGAATCATTAGAATCCTGTCTAACGTATGAACTTACAGATTCCTCACCTGGCAAAAAAGGTTTAGACGACAGGGTGCTTTCAGAGCTTTCATCACTCATCCAGTTCATCGTTATTTTTTGGGGAGACGCATTTCTGGAGGAAAGATCAACCTGGGGAAGGTCATAACTTTTCTTGTGGCCAAAAAAGAAACTTTTAAGTCCGGTTACAATTTTAACCAAGAAACGACCAAGTATGCCAAGCTCTTCTCTGTTGACTTCTCTGTGATCAACGGGCTTATCAAAATCCGTTTTAAATTGACTATCTCGATTCTCTGGACCAACTTGCATACCAGCCACCTCCTGAAGACTTTTTTCCAGTATAGGCAGCGTGCTTCATACTCGTGTTATTGCAAGGGCTAAATCAATGATTCATTCACATAAACCCGATGATAACTTTAACTCTCAGATAATTACCCTCTCCAAAAAAACCGCTAAATATCAAAAAACTGAGTGTTAACAGTAGGTTGTACAAAATTGATCCTGCCAGATTTAACAAGCCAGGATCGACTGTTTTTTGACACTGAGCCTTGACCCGCCACTGGGTCCAGTGCATCAGGGAATATGCCGGTAGTTGTCTAGCTCTTCCGCCGAGGACAAAAACCGCTGGTTCAACTTTTGTTCATTACCCAGCCAGTCCAGACACCAGTTCAGAGCCGCTCCCCGCTTCTCTTCATTCCACGCCAGGTGACACTGGGTATTCCAGTGAACATTTTCAATATCCCTTTCCACCAGAAGCCCCTGTTCCACATAGTGACGGGCGAAATGGCAGGGCAGAGTAGTGACCCCAAGGCCGCGCACAGCACATTCTATGGCATTACGGAAATTGGGCACTCTGATGGACCGCCGGTAATCATTCAACCAGTTTTCACCGGTATCAAAGGTTCTGGCGGTATCCTCAATAGCAATGATCAGGTGAGGATCCAGATCTTCACGGGTCAACTGCCGATCAATGGCGTTCAACGGATGATCAGGTGACATGACCAGCGCCCAGTCAACCTGCCCCATGGAGCGATACCGGAACTGACTGCTTCCGGTAATCACTTCCGGAATTGTCTGAGGTGCACCAATCACAAGATGACAACGCTGATGAAAAAGGGCATCCCAGGAGCCATTATAAATCTCACCATTCACCACCAGTCGTGTATGGGGATTGGCATCATGGAACGCAGAAATAAAGTCGTAAACCGCATCCTGGCTGATGATATTGTCCAGAACGATCCTTAACTCCAGCTCACTCTGGCTGGCAGCTTCACGGGTACTGTATTCCAGCCTCCTCAGATCAGCCAGAATTTTATGGGACTCCTTCAGGAAGTGCTCGCCCGCCGGTGTGATTTCCACCCTGCGGTTATCCCGGACAAACAGCTGTACCCCCAGCATCTCCTCTAGCTTCCGGATGGTGTAGCTGATCGCCGAAGGAACCTTGTGAATGTGCCTGGCTGCCAGTGAAAAGTTTTGATAATGAGCTACCGCCTGAACGGCCTCAATTGCATCCGCCTGAATCATAGACACTTCGCAGAGTTAGAATACGTGATGAAATTCATTGAACAGATTACGTACTGTTAAAAACAGTCTATTGATAATAATCATTTATTTACATGTTTCGATATTGATCTAAATCAAATACTCGATTACTTTTTGTTACACAAAGATTTTGAATCAATCCGCAATATTTATCGATATACAACATACACGCTCAGAATTACTCTTAATTTCTGAATCGTTGAGGTAAAACAGATGATTACTATTTAGCCATTCAATTTTCTGGTTAATCCATTCAATTGAACAATAGTTAAACAACACCAGCTTTTATTGGCTGCCTGTTTCATTATTAAGCGATATTGACTGTTTACCTGTTGAGAAAATAAGCCAGTTCCGCTCTGGCAATCGATTATACCTGTTATTTCCATTTTTGGATGATGACTGTTTTTCAGAGCCTCTTGTTTGAAGCCTGAAACCCGGCTTTACGTCTAGCCTTATTAATCTCTGCATCGTCGGCGCCCAGTCTGTTATAGAAGCCTGCGATGGGTCAGTAACCAATGAGGGCCTCTATGCCTCAGAAACAAAGGCTCATAAACAGAGGCTCAAAACAGGAATTCCACAATGAGCAGTGAAACCAACTACAGCCAACTGGCGCTGTCACTGATTGACCTGACCACCCTCAATGACGATGACACCCCCGAACAAGTCATCTCCCTTTGTCAGTCCGCCAGAACCCCGGCAGGCACAACAGCCGCCGTCTGTATTTACCCCCGGTTTATCCCGGTTGCCAGAAAAGCTCTGCGCGAGCAAGGCCTTGAAGCCGTAAAAATCGCCACAGTCACCAACTTCCCTGCCGGTGGCGATGATATCGAAATCGCTGTGACAGAAACCAGGGCCGCCGTTGTTTATGGTGCGGATGAGGTGGATGTGGTCTTCCCATACCGGGCTCTGATGGCCGGTGACGAAAAAACCGGTTTTGAGCTGGTTCGCCAATGCAAAGAAGCCTGTGGTGAGCGCGTAACACTGAAAGTCATTATTGAATCCGGGGAACTGAAAACACCGGAGCTGATCCGCAAAGCCAGTGAGCTGGCCATCGAAGCCGGTGCTGATTTTATCAAGACCTCAACCGGGAAAGTTCCCGTTAATGCCACCCTGGAAGCGGCCCGCATCATGCTGCAAGCCATAAAAGACAGTGGTCGGGATGTGTCTTTCAAGCCCGCCGGTGGCATACGCACTGCAGCAGAAGCCAGAGAACACCTGCAACTGGCGGAAGAAATCATGGGTAAAGACTGGATCAATCCTGATCACTACCGCTTTGGTGCCAGCAGCCTTCTGGGCAACCTGTTGATCGACCTGAAGGTAAAAGAAGGCCAGGTGGACACCCGTAGCTACTGATCACAAAGAGCCTGCCATTCACTGGCAGGCTCCCCGGCAGATTTCATCAAAGAGTAATGATGACCACTTAGGGGGGGGAGTCATGTTTCTACCACAGGAAGTTATCCGTCATAAGCGTGAAGCTCAACCGTTAACCCGGGAAGAGATTCGCCAGTTCGTGCAGGGAGTGACCCGGGATACGGTATCCGAAGGCCAGATCGCAGCCTTCGCTATGGCCATCTACTTCAGAGGGCTGGATATGCAGGAGCGCATTGCTTTTACCGAAGCGGTGCGGGACTCCGGTGATGTGCTGTCCTGGGACCGGGAAAAACTGGGAGGCCCGGTGATCGACAAACACTCTACCGGTGGTGTAGGCGACGTAGTCAGCCTGATGCTGGGCCCGATGCTGGCCGCCTGTGGTGGGTTTGTTCCCATGATCTCCGGCCGGGGCCTGGGTCATACCGGGGGCACTCTGGACAAACTGGACAGTATTCCAGGGTATAACACCAGTGCTTCTGAAGAGCAGTTTCGGAAAGTGGTTGAAAGCTGCGGAGTCGCTATTGTCGGACAAACCGGTGAGCTGGCTCCAGCGGACAAACGGATTTATGCCATTCGTGATGTCACCGCTACGGTTGAATCCATTGACATGATTACCGCCTCCATTCTTGGCAAGAAACTGGCGGAAGGCCTGGATGCCCTGGTTATGGACGTCAAAGTAGGCAGCGGTGCCTTTATGCCCACCTATGAAGCCTCTGAAGCCCTGGCAAAAAGCATCGTCAGCGTTGCCAACGGGGCTGGCGTCAAAACCACCGCATTACTCACGGATATGAACCAGTGCCTTGCCTCCAGTGCCGGTAATGCGGTTGAAGTCCGCGAGGCTGTCCAGTTTCTGCGGGGAGAATACCGGAACCCCCGGCTACAGGAAATCACTCTGGCACAGGCTTCCGATCTTCTGGTTTCCGGAAACCTGGCCAGAGACCTCAGTGAAGCTCGCGATCAGCTCCAGGTGGCTCTGGACGATGGCAAAGCCGCTGAGATTTTTGGCCAGATGGTTGCCGGACTTGGAGGACCTTCCGACTTTATGGACCGCCCTGACCATTACCTGCCTCAAGCGAGCATTATCCGCCCGGTATTTGCGGACCAAAGCGGTTACCTGTCTGCCATGGATACCCGGGGCATGGGAATGGCGGTAGTTCAACTCGGTGGTGGCAGGAGCTCTCCCGCAGATGGAATTAATTACGGGGTTGGCCTGACGGATATCCCACGCCTTGGCCAGAAAGTCGGCCAAGAAATCCCCCTGGCCATGATTCATGCCAGCAGCGAAGAGTCCTGGAACCAGGCTGCAGAAAGTGTCCGGGCAGCGGTCCGTATTGATGAAACGGCACCGAAGCAGAACCCTGAAGTCTACCAGCGGATTACTGTGGAAGACTGCAAACAATAGCTTGCTGCATAAGCCATGAGCCCATTAAGAGCATCAACATGGGCTCAAACCACAATACGACACCTGACTTATTATAAAACATTCTGTGGAGATGACCCCATGGCCACCCCTCATATCAACGCAGCTCCAGGAGCCTTTGCGGAAACAGCCCTGATGCCCGGAGACCCTCTACGAGCCAAATACATTGCAGAAACCTTTCTCGAAGGTGCCGAAGAAGTTACCAATGTTCGTAACATGCTGGGCTTTACCGGCCACTACAAAGACAAAAGAGTCTCCGTGATGGGGTCTGGAATGGGGATTCCTTCAGCCTCTATTTACTATAAGGAGCTGATCACCGAATACGGCGTCAAAAACCTGATCCGTGTTGGCAGCTGTGGTGCCATCAGCCAGGATGTCAAACTCCGTGATGTAGTCATCGGCATGGGTGCTGCCACGGACTCAAAAGTGAACCGAATCCGTTTCAAAGGCCATGATTTTGCCGCCATTTGCGACTATTCCCTGCTGGAAAAGGCGGTGGCTTCAGCCCGCAATAAAGCGATTCCGGTGAAAGTAGGCAACCTTTTTTCTGCGGACCTGTTTTACTCTCCAGAACAGGACCTATTTGACCTGATGGAAAAGTACGACATTCTGGGAGTGGAAATGGAAGCCGCCGGACTTTATGGGGTTGCTGCAGAATACGGCGCTAAAGCTCTGGCCGTGTGTACGGTCAGTGACCATATCCGCACCGGGGAAAAACTTTCCTCTGAAGACCGACAGTTGTCATTCAATGAAATGATTGAGCTCACTCTTGAATCTCTAGTTTAAGATGCTCTCCCATAATTTTTGGCTTCCAAAAAAATTCAAAGTTCAAATTGTTCAAAGATCATTTTGAACTTTGTTTTAATCCCGCATGGCGCTGTTCAAATTAAGTGTTGCTCTACCCAATGTATAGAAACTTGATCTAAAAAAGCCTCCTCTGAGAAGAGTTGAGTTTTAAGAAACCTTTTCCACCCGAGGTAACGAGACAGGTATTTTGTTG
>NZ_JBLYZI010000105.1:0-19528 GCF_057680865.1 Endozoicomonas sp. Z74 | reverse complement strand
AACCTTCTCAAGCTTGATACTTCAGTGAAGGCTGGTATCAAGAACAAACGTAAAACCTGTGGCTGGGATGAAGACTATATGATGAAAGTGCTTGGGCTGATTGATTCTTGATCATGTTTTTGCCCTGACCCCCTCCCCAGCATCAGCTCAAACATTATTTGTTAGTTAACATAACCAATATGACCAGAAGCTCTTTCTTTTGTGATATCCAGTGTATCTATTTTTCCATACTTCTTCATAATATTTCAGATTAACAAAATTCACTGACATAATTAATTAAACAGAGGTCAACCATGAACTCAGCCAATGCGATTAACCCATCGAACAACACACCTGATTTATCGTTACAAGCAGCCCGTGTAGAAAAAACTGAAAGGTCGGTCACCAGCTTTTCCCGCCGCACAGAAATTGCTGAACAAAAATCCCAACAAACCGGCATCTTTTCTTCAGACGCCTATCGATTAACGGAAGATGGCTTCTATCATTTGGACTTTAAAGAGACAGGCAACATTTTTAAAAATCTCTATCAAGCTCTTAAAAAAGAAATCACAGAACGTGATATTAAAGTCGTTTATATGATGATGGGGCCTTCTGCATCGGGAAAAACAACCTACATTGGCAACAGGCTGGCCAGGCAGCATGACAGCGCTGTTCTTGATGGAACCTACACAATGAATCGTGACCGAATGACAGCCATAACCAGGATGAAAGAGGCAAACCCGGATCTTAAGATTCATGGTGTGGTTATGATGACTCCTGCCACTGAATGCATTGAAAGAAGCAAGAAGAGATACGATGCAAATCCAGGTAAAGAGCCCAATGCCCCCGAGCACGCTATAAAAAGGATGCATGATTCCCTCCATGGCCTTGATGGTAGAAACTCTTTACCATCCCTCAAAGAGGGTTTTGCAACCGTTACCTACTGCTTCAACACTTTCAACAGAAACCTGCCAGACATAATCATAGAGTCGCCATCAGAGTCAGACGAAAAACGCTAGATGGCAATTTTCCTCTCCAGGGTCAGATCATCACGATCTGACCCATTTATTCCCCTCCTGACCAAACCAGTAGCCGTTACATTGCTCCGATCCGCTTGATTCAGGTCCGGCAGTCGCTTTGCCCATTCGTGTGGCCAGGTCATCCGCCACCTGGAGGATATCCTGTGAGTGCGCCGACAACCGCATTCCGGCAACCCCCAGCTCTTTCATCAACTCCCACTGATCAAGAATCGTGTGACAGTGGCCTGACATTGTCTGAATACCATTCAGGGTAAAGAGAGTCTCACCCTCCTGGGTCGCCAGGGGTATGCCGGCAGCACTCTTGAGACAGGCAAAGTTGCAGCTGTCCTTGGTCAAGTCCTGAGTCCGTGCCGTAAAGCATCGTGCAGAGTAGGCCAGGGGCAGATAGCCGTAGCTGAACACTTCAGTTTCCAGATCCTTCATGTCCTGGGCCCTGATCTGCCCCATGATTTCCCGGAGATGGTCACAGGAAAGCTCAACTGGCATTACCCAGCGCCTCAGCCCCAGTTCATACAACACCTTCAGGGACTCAGCACTGTAGAGGTTGACCGATGGACCGGTATAAAAAGGCACCCCCGCTTTGGACAGATAGTGAACCGCCGCCATATCATTGGCTTCAACCTGATAGTCACCGTTTTCACAAACCCGACGGATCTGGGCCAGCTCCGACTCTGCCTCAACCAGGGTCATGGTGGAAAAAACCACCTCCTTGCCTTTGTCCTGCAGCATGGAGGCAATGACAAGCCAGTCCTCCAGTTTCATTTCCCGGCGCTTTGAACACACCACTTCGCCCAGATAAACCCGGTCAACCACCGAGTCAGATACTTTTTCGTAAAACGCCAATACTTCTTCTCTGGGCCAGAAGAACAACAGAGGTCCCAGGGTAATCTCCAAGCTCATACCGTTAACCTTTCATCCTGAGTGTACGGGTTATTGCCATGGTCTGCTGTAGGCTCCCAGCGTCGTCTGGCTACCTTCCGACAACCTTGCTAGGCTGTTCATCCACTGGGCCTGAGGAGCAAAACCTTCCGGATTGGCCTGATAGCTGTCCAGAGCCTGGCGCCAGATTTTGACCACTTCAGCCACATAGGCAGGACTGCGCTGCCTTCCTTCTATCTTCACAGCCGAAATTCCGGCTTTGTGCAGCTGAGGAATTAAATCAAGGGTGTTCAGGCTGGTCGGCTCCTCAATGGCATGGCTGACTTTGCCTTCAACATTGAAACGGCCTTTGCAGAGGGTTGGGTAACCCGCCTGCTCCCGGGCACCGAAACGGTCAATCAGAAGGCCTCCCAGACGGGTTTCCATACCGGAATCCGTTGCCTGCCAGCGAACTGCAGATGCGGGGGAACAGGCTCCTGCCGTATTGGGCGACTCACCGGTCACATAGGAGGAAAGGATACAGCGCCCCTCCGCCATGATGCAGAGGCTGCCAAAGGCAAACACTTCCAGCTCAACGGGGCTCTTTGGTGCCAGCCGCTCTACCTGCTTGAGGGACAGCACTCTGGGCAGGACGGCCCGCTTAATGCCAAAATGATCATGATAAAAAGACAGGCTGCCATGATTGGTGGCCGATGCCTGGACAGAAAGGTGAAGATTCAGGTCTGGATACCGTGTACTGGCGTATTTCAACACGCTGATATCCGACGCAATCAATGCATCCACCCCATAATCCGCACAGGTATCCACGGCTCTCTGCCAGCGGTGCCAGTTACCTGCCTGGGCAAAGGTATTGACCGCAACAAACAGGCGTACCTTTTTGCCTGCAGGATTGCACCGCACATAATCCAGTGCCTTCAGGGCTTTTTTGTCGGAAAAGTTCAGGCCGGCAAAGTGCCGGGCGTTGGTTTCATCCCTGAATCCGATATAGACGGCATCAGCACCATGATCAACCGCCGCTTTCAGGGAAGGGTAATTACCGGCAGGACAAACCAGTTCCATAGAGAGTTCCGAAGCGATGAGTGAGCAACCATGGAGGGTCACCCGCTTCCATGGCTTCGAACCGGGTTTGGCTTTTCAGCAAGATCCACTGAAACTGAACAAAGAGCCTCAAACACTGGACTCCTAAAGGATCAGAAAAAGGGCAAACCACAGCCGGTTAACGTAACATTCCCCTACTAAAAGCGAGTTGACCCTTATCAACAGAACAGAAAAAACGCATAAATCACCCGAAATGGACTTCAGGAACTCTCCACAAGGTCTTAATCAGGCACTGATTGCCAGAGGCTGCAGAGGGAAAACATCCAGCGCCTGATAACGGACTCCGTCCGCTACTGGTTCACTTTTAAACAGCACCACTTCACCTGCCGTCATTCGAAAACTGGGCATATGATAAAAATGGTTATGATCTACGGGCTTTGAGCCTTTAAAACGCCCCAAAGTCACATGGGCTCGAAAACGCCGATGCTCCGGTTCAAAGCCTGACTGAACCGCTGCCCTTTCACAAAGCTCCGCAAGACGCGACAGCTCCTGTCCAGAGTGCATTTCCAGTGCCAGCACCCGTGGGTGACGGGTATTCGGGTAACAGGCAAAACAGCCCGTCATGCAGTCAAAAACCGCTTGACTGGACAACCCCTTCCTCAGGTTTTCGGCCAATGCCTCCAGCTGGTTTTGCCTGCAGTTCCCAAGAAACTTCAGCGTTATGTGCTGCTTCTGCGGTGGAACCCAGCGGAGCCCGTGGCAAAGCACATCTCCCGCCCGGTGCTGGGCTTTTTTATTCAGGGTGGCAGCCAGTTCAAGGGGCATTCTGACCGCAAGAAATGCCCTTACCGTTCCCATGTTACTGGAAATGTTACAGCTGTCGTCAATGTATGAACGCGTTCTTTTCATCGCTGGTTAACTTCAATAGGATTACCTGTTCACGTTAACCCTGTTTGACAGGGCCTGGAAAAAACCACGATCGATCTTGATTCCCATCTGCCGGACATCGGCGGGAAAAAGATGGATGCGTTGGGGTATTTTAAATCCCGCTATCATGCACCTAAGTTGCGACTTTGTATACTCCTCATCCAGGCAACCATCAACGGTCTGAACATAAGCCTCGGGCCGCTGGCCAAACTCCTGATCATTGACCGCCACCACCACCGCCTGAACCACTTCAGGCAGAGTGAGCAAAGCCTGCTCAACTTCCTCCGGATGAATGTTTTCCCCACCGGAAATCATCATATGATCCCTGCGTCCACTAACGAGAATCTGCCCATTCAGCCAGCGCCCCTGATCACCACTGTGATACCACCCCTGTTGATCCCGCAGTGAAATCAACCGGCCACGGTCATAATACCCCTGGGCCAGCGTCTCTCCCCGAACCAGAATTTCCCCCTGACCATCAATCATCACGTCCCGATAGGGCAGAACGCCACCGGAGGTAATGCCCTGCTCGGTAAAATCCGGCGAGCCCGTGCAGACCTGGGAGGCCATCTCGGTCATGCCGTAGGTAGTTAATACCCGAATCCCCTGTTTCTTAACCTTATCCACCAGCTGGGGGGATGCCAGCCCGCCACCGAGCAGGATAAACCGGACGCCTTTCCGATATAAATCAGCGCCTTGCTCAAGCAGTCGAAACAACTGGGTGTTCACCAGGGATAAATGACTGACGTCTTCCTTTTCCAGAATATCCTGAAGCGGGGTTTCTTTTGGGTACAAAACCATTGTCGCCCCCGACAGTACACATCGCATAACAATGGAAAAGCCCCCCACATGGAACAGCGGCAGAGACAGCAACCAGCTATCACCCGGCTCAAGGGGCAGAGTTGCCAATGATCCCAGAGCGCTGAAATAATGGTTTCGATAACAGTGAGCCACTGCTTTTGGGGTTCCGGTGGTTCCGGAGGTGGCTACCAGACTGAAAGTGTCGTTTTCTGCAAGGGAGACTGGAGAAGAAGGGGTCGCCCATTCACATTGTTCGACAAATGTTTGATCACAGCCTTCAATTTCCACATCAATACCCGCACTGCCCGTAACCAGGGAAGCCCCAATCCGTTGGCAGTATGCCTGGACTTGCTGATCCGGAAAGGCTGGATTGACTGGGGAAAACACCCAGCCCGCTCTCAGGCAGGCAAAGGCCAGGACAATGGTATCCAGTGGGCTTACCACCATCACCGCAAGTCGGTCTCCCCGCTTGAGCCCCCTGGCCTGATATTTATCCCGGCAGCTCTCAACCATTGCATCCAGTTGTCCGAAGGAAAATTCCTGCTCCTTCAGCCGGATCGCTGTTTTTCCAGGGGCAATGAGTGCCTGGTGCCTCAGCGGGCAGTGATGACTGTCCGGCAAGTCCGATTTCATGACGTGGAAAAAACCTCTATTGGCTGACCTGGTTCAGGTATGCGGGTCACTATACGGGTCATAATGTTGTGCTGGAAAACCCCTTCGGTATCCAGTCCGGGAAGCTCCCCTGGTGTCCAGGCAGCACTGAGCTGTTGCAGGACATGCAGTCCCAGAGAGGATTCAAAGGATGAGCTGATAATGGCTCGAACACCAGAGTGTCTGGCCTCTTGTATCAACTGCTGACAGCGTGACAGCCCTCCCGCAAGCGTTGGCTTGAGAATCAGTGCAACCAGGCCAGGCATCGCTGAAAACCGGTAATCCGGAGATTGCACCGTTTCATCCAGTGCATAGGGTATCCCCGTACACCGATAAAACTCCGGAAACTCACCCACATTGCCGGTGGGTTCTTCAATATAGGCAATCCGGCCTGCAACAGAAAAGCGTTCGAGAGAGTGACCAAGACAGAGCGCCTGCTGAAATGTCCAGCGCTGGTTGGCATCCAGCTTCAGCCTGACCGACTCAGGAAGACAATCCAGAACCCTGCAAATACGAACACTGTCTTTTTTCAGCGAACCCCTGCCAATTTTCAGTTTGAACTCTCTGGGCCAGGGCCTGTCCCATTGCTTCAGACTCTGCACAATGGCATCCGTTGCTCCCTTCAATAAAGGAGCATTCACCGGAGCGGGCTGCCATACATTCTGTTGCAACCACCAGAGTGCCGACTCTATTCCGAAAACCACAGAGGAGCTGACATTTTTCAGGGGAACCAGGCCAAGGCTGCCAGGTTCATTGCACAGCGTCTGCAACTGAGCGAAAGCCTCTTCAAGGGTTTCCTGACTGAAGTCAGGCAGGGGAGCCACCTCCCCGTAACCCACTCGATCACCCGCCCTTAATTGAACAATCAGCCCCTCCCGGGCCTCCAGCTGAGCCCCCTTCAACGGCAGGGAATGGCAGAGAGGAAGCCGGTACCGATGAATACTGGCCTGGTCGATGGTGATCATTGATCCGTGGATGCCATCTTCTCAAGGCAGAGAGCCATTATGGATTACGGCCAAAACGCGAAAAGTCGGGGTCACGCTTTTCCAGGAAGGCATCCCGCCCTTCCTGAGCCTCTTCGCTCATATAAAACAGCAGTGTGGCGTTACCCGCCAGTTCCTGTAGGCCTGTCTGCCCATCACAATCCGCATTCATGGCCGATTTCAGGCAGCGAAGCGCCAGGGGGGAGTGCTGGAGAATTTCGCGACACCATTGAACCGTCGTCTTCTCCAGCTCTTCCAGAGGCACCACCGTGTTCACCAGTCCCATGGACTCCGCCTGCTGGGCATCATACTGACGACAGAGGAACCAGATCTCACGGGCTTTTTTCTGTCCCACAATACGCGCCAGATAGCTGGCACCATAACCACCATCAAAAGAGCCGACTTTGGGGCCTGTCTGGCCGAACCGGGCATTATCCGCAGCGATGGTCAGGTCACAAACCAGGTGCAGGACATGGCCACCACCAATGGCATAACCGGCCACCATAGCCACTACGGGCTTCGGACAGGTACGAATCTGACGCTGCAGATCCAGCACATTCAAATGGTGAGTACCCTTATCATCCTTATAGCCGGAGTCACCCCGCACACTCTGGTCACCTCCGGAACAGAAAGCCAGGTCACCGGCACCGGTCAGAATCACCACTCCAACCGCTTCATCAAAGCGGGCAGACTCCAGGGCTTTCTGAATTTCCACAATGGTCTGGGGCCGGAAGGCATTGCGCTTCTCAGGGCGGTTAATGGTAATTTTGGCGATCCCTTCCGCCTGATGATAGAGAATATCCTGAAAGTCACCGGTCAGGTTTTCCCAGACGACACCGGAATCCAGCTGTTTACTCATAATCAACTCCTGTTAATTCGCGAATCCGGGCAGCCATGGCATCAGGCCGCCCTTGATGAATATTGTGTCCTGACTCCGCCATGACATGGAGCCCGTTAATACATCCGCCCTGCAGCAACGTCTGCCCAAGCCGGGAGAACTTCTGATCTTTTTCACCACAGAAATAATGCACCGGGTAACGGCTGTTGCTGAGGCAGGTCCGGTAATCCGGCTGCAAAGACAGACTGAAACTGAGCAGGGCACTGGCCAGGTGTCGCCCATTCTGCCCAGATCGCAGATCAATCAACCGATGTACGGCCTCGGGTTCAAGATCCTGAAAAACCGGCTGTTTATACCAGTCCGCCAACACATCCGCCAGGGATTCCGTCAGCAGTCGCTCAGCCCAGCATCGATCAGAATAGTAGCGATCCATTCGCTCACTGTGCTGAATCAACCCTGGATGAGCCCCTTCCAGTATCAACTGGCGGATGCGGTCTGGATACTCAGAGGCATAACTCATGGCCAGACGCCCCCCCAGGGAATAACCGAGAAGAGTGAGCTTCTTCAGCTCAATGCCTTGCTCTTTCTCTATCTGGATAAGGGTGTCTTCCAGCATCGGAGCAAAAGAGCCCAGGGTCATGGATTCCGCTACAGGCCAGTGACTTCTCCCATGACCTGGCAGATCCAGGACCACCAGAAAATGATCCTGCTCCAGAGCCTTGATCAGTGGCTGCCAGTCCCCGGTACTGCCCAGAAAACCATGGAGCAGAACCATGGCCGGTGAGCCCGGCTGGCCAAAACATTGGTAGAACAGGCTCACAGAGCTCCGGCCTGCACGACCGCCTCCCGGATGCTGTCTGCCCCTTCACCCGGAGCGGTTTTCACCTCAATAATGGCACTCTTTCCCCGCTCGCAGGCGGATTGCAGCAGCGCTTTGAATGCCTTCTTAAACGCATTACGGTCCACTGGAGCCTCATAGGTAAGGCCAAACATCCGGGCTCCGTGCTCAGCCTGAAGCCCATGGGGCATCACAAAATAATCCCGGGACTGATCTTTGGCGGTTCCCATGGGCAACAGGTTAAAAATGCCACCACCGTCGTTATTGATGACTATGACGATCACCGGCACCTTATTATTGCGTACCAGTTGCAACGAGTTCAGGTCATGGAGAAATGACGTGTCACCCACCAGTACCACCATTGGCAGCGCCTTTCCCTCCCCGGTGGCACAACCACAGGCCGTGGCGATCAACCCATCGATCCCACTGGCTCCCCGATTGGCATAAACCCGGGCGACCCGATGAGTGGAAAAAAGATCGATCAACCGAATGGGCAGACTGTTTCCTAAAAAGAGGCTACTGCCCTGGGGAATCAACTCACACAGCGCCCCTCCCAGCCAGCGTTCGGTCAACTGCTCACCGGGAAGTTGATCAACCTTCAAGCGGCTGACCAGGGAGTTACCAAGCTCGTGAAAACGGTTCACCCAGCCGTTGTTTCTCACCGGCTCAGACTTTTCAACTGCCTCAATCAGGCGCTTACACCCCGCACCGACCTCACCCACCAGTCGCAGGGTCTGGCTGTGGCCAGGATCCAGCCTTCGGCATTCGTGTCCCAGCATCAGGTGGTGGGCCCATTCATGCTGGCCTATAAAGCCATCCAGCCTTTTGGACACCAGGTGACTGCCTATCTGAAGCAACCGGTCTGCCTCTGCAAACAACTTCCGTCCTCTCTCACTGGCCAGCAAAAGATCCCCATGCTTAACCGTTTCAGGGTGACCATGAAGCTGTGACTGGACATCCACCAGCAGGGGCCAGCCCAGGGAGCGGGCCAGTTGAACCGCCGGAAGGGCATCTTCTTCCCTGTCAACCCGCCCCACCACAACCACTCCTTTGCCCGTCACAAATTCATGCCAGCATTGGGGAACGGTCAAATCGGTTGGGTCATGGAGCTGATACGCCGTATAGGGCTTATCATGGTTAAGCCATTGGCCCGCAGGGGCAAGGTACTCTCCATAGTCGACCTTGTTTTCACCGGGATAAAGAGGCTCACGAAACCGGCAGTTAATATGCAGGGGCAGCCCTTGCTGGCAGGAGCGGGCAAAGGCCTGGTCAATACTGGTTAACAGCCAGCGGCCAGCCACTGAGAGATCCGGCGTTGGCAGGTTCAGGGTGGCAGCCGGGTAACCGGAAAAAATCCCCTGTTGCTCAATCGCCTGGTTGGCCCCGCAGTCAATCAACTCTACAGGACGGTCAGCGGAAATAATCACCAGAGGCACACCGGACTGCCGGGCTTCAATGACCGCCGGAAACAGGTTGGCCACAGCGGTACCCGAAGTCGTGATCACCACAACAGGATGGCCACTGGCCCTGGCCAGACCCAGGGCAAAAAACCCCAGGCCACGTTCATCAAAGTGCGTATGGCACTGGATCGGCCGTTGATGCTCTGCGCAGGCCAGAGTCAAGGGCGCAGAACGGGAGCCCGGGGCAATACAGAAATGCCGGACACCGAGCCTCCAGAGCTCTTCAATCAGCAACCCTGACCAGAGCGCATTGATAGTGGAATAACGGGTTTCAAACGTCATGGGGTTACTGGCTGACTGCAAAATGGATTGGGTTTATTGAAAGAAAGAGACAAAGAGGGTATCCCGCAAAAGCAACCATCAACGATGCACTCGACATACTGCATCACTGCTATCTTCCGGGGTGCAGCCGCCGGACTGCAACCGGGAGAGCGTATCGCCAGCTGTTGCAATTTTGTTGTCCAGCTCCTGCCATTCGTCTCTGGCCACTGAGCCACGTACAATACCGGCTCCCGAGAAAAGGGACAAGCAGTCCGAAGTCAATCGGGCACTGCGGATGGCAACAGAGAATTCGCTGCGCTGGGTACCGAGCACACCACAGGCCCCGGCGTATAACCCTCGAGAATAAGGCTCATTGGCTTCAATGAATGCCCGGGCACTCTTCCTGGGTGTACCACCTACCGCTGGAGTGGGATGCAGAGCGGCAATCAACTGCTCATCAAATATGCCTTCTTGCAACACGCCATGGACCAGATAGCGCAGATGTTGAATGGTTTTCAGCTTCAGCACCGAGTGACAGCGATCGGTTTCCAGTGACTCACATAACGGCGACAGCTGTTGCCGAATATCATCGAGCACCAGCCGGTTCTCATGGATATTTTTCCGGTCATTCATCAACAGCACTTCGAGCTTGAAATCTTCATGGCGGTCTTTCCCCCGCCTTGAGGTTCCTGCCAGTGCCTCCGTGTTGACGATCCTGCCCTGACGTTTGATCAGCCGCTCCGGGGAGCACCCCAGAAAGACCTCACGCTTTTCAGAGTGGGAAGTAAATAAAAAATTGTAAGAACGGGGGTTGGCCTTCTGCCAGGCATCCATTAATGCCCAGGGAGACAATTGACCTTTCAGGCGGAAACGGGCCTCCCGGGACAGCACGACCTTATCCAGCTGACCGGAACCGAAATCCTGCTTATCCGAAGCAAAATGGCTACTGGCAAGATCAACCAGCCGGCACCATTGTTCACGGGTTGGCTGGAAGCCCACCGGTTCCAGATGAAAGGAGCGGTGCTCAAGAGCCTGCCTGGGAATCATTGACCTCAGCAAACCAATGGCCTGAGTCAGACTCCGTTGCCAGAGCCCTTCATTCCCGGTACAGAGGTTTACCCCGAGCACCATACCCGTTCGGCGCTGCACCAGCTCAACCGCCGGTAAAAAGACCACCCCATAACCGAACTCCGGCCACACTGACTGAGGAGAATCGGAGAAGGAAAGGTAACTGAGACATTGGCAGGCATCGGGCTCAGGAAGGCTCTCAAGCAGCTCCCGGGCACGCCGGAAAACAGGCTCTATGTCCCTGGTACAGGCGATCTTTTCCCACCAGCACCGTCCAAAAGCAGCAATTTCACATTCTCCTTCCCTGTCCCGCCAGTATGCCCTCTCTTCCAGCCTCTGGGCAGCAAGAAATCCCAGAAGATGGATGGCAGGCATCGGTTGCTCCACCCTGTACAATGGCCCCTCTGGGGCAGGAGTGTTCAAAAGGCCCATTAACTGATCCACCATCTGTGACAATGAGGCCTGTATTTTTCGGGTAAAGGCGTCCTTCAAAAAGTCATCCTGTTCTGGTGAAATCGGGCTGGAGGTCTGGTGGCTCACTGTTGAGACATCAAGAGAGGAGCAAAATTGTACGTAGATTCGACATCGCATTCAGGATCGTAATTTCCGAAAACCACCCGTCGGATGCCAGAAGCTTGAGTACCATCATCCACAGATTAATTTAAAGATGCAACTTTGCAACTGACTGCTTATCATGACGGCCTTTTCTGCACTCACCGGCGTGTTTTTTCAAATACGTCAAAGCACGCAGAGTAAAATGCTGCTCCGTTCAAAAGGTAATTCAGAGTATGGCAACCAATGGAGATTCAGCCAGAAAGTGGCTGGAAGAAAACAGGCACCAGGTGACAGAAACCCGGGTGTTGCAGATACGCAATAACCTGGAGAAGAAAATCAATGAATTGCCTGAATCGGACGTTGACGGGCTTTCTGAAGAACATCAGGGGCTGCTGGAGGCTCTTGATGTGATGGAAGCCTTCCTGCAGGAACAATCTTCTGCCAGAACAGCAACCAATGAGGTCACTGGTATTACCGGTATCGATGCTTCTCCGCTGGTTTCTGAGCCTTCCGAACCGGTACCCCAACTGGATGACACTGAGAAAAAGCGTCGTTTTCAACAGCTGCTGAAAACGGGCAAGGTGTAACCCTGCCCGGCAAGCGCCAGAAGCAAAAGTTCAGACCTTCAGCCGGTGACACTCCTCAACCACCCGGTCATAGCTCCAGTCCCCCCCACCCGGGGGGGTCACATGATGTTCAATCAACTTCTGGCACATCTGCATGGGGTTAAGCCCCTTTTTTCGCAGCCTTTCCAGAACCGATTTCAGTTCGGTATCCGCTTCATCCGGAGCATGACTTTCCCTGGCCCCTTTTTTTCTAACCGCAACTTTTACCTGTTTCATTGATCGGTTTACTCCGCTTCAGTGAGTCACTTCCATAATCTATACTCTATTCACTGACTCTGCGCGCTGTAAAGCAGGAGGTCACCATGAAGCGCCTCTATTACCTTACCCGTTCCCTCGACAGTGTCACCCGGATATCTGAGGATCTTCATCAGAAAGGTATTACCGACTGGCATTTGCATGTACTCAGTCGCAACGAGGCAGGCCTTTACCATCGTCAGGTTCACAGCACCAACCTTTTTCAGCAAAATGACATTATTCACTCCGGTGAGCAGGGTGCTCTGATCGGCGGGGTGCTTGGAATTCTGGTGGTCCTCCTGATTGAATGGTGGATGCCATTCGGAACACCTCTCCCCCTGGCCGTTCTAATCCTGATTTCCGGGGTTTTTACTCTATTTGGAGCCTGGAGCGGCGGTCTTGCGGGTATCACCCGGGAAAATTACAAAACGGAGCGTTTCCATAATGAACTGGAACAGGGCAAACACCTGATCATGGTGGATGTATCAAAACAGCAGGAAAAAGAGGTTCGTTACCAGCTCAGCCGTTATCACCCTGAGGCCTCCCTGGCCGGAGAAGACAGCACCCTGATTCAGCCTTTCAGTCTGAACTTCTGGAAGAAATACCCCCGTCACAGCTAATCCAGCAAGGGCTCATCAGGGTCATGCCTGACATCGCGCTTCAGCCTTTCCGTAAACACTTTATAGGAGGATTGCACCGAATCAGATGGCGCTTTACCCAGGTAACTGAACAGGATAATGGCTGCCAGGGAGACCATAAAGCCGGGAATAAGCTCGTACAGATCAAACCAGCCACCGCTCATGGATTTCCAGAACACCACTGTCAACCCACCCGAGACAATACCTGCCAGGGCACCCAGGGCATTCATACGCTTCCAGTACAGTGACATTAATAATGCCGGTCCAAAAGCAGCACCAAACCCGGCCCATGCATAGGCGACCATGGCCAGAACAGAAGCACCGGGATCCAGGGCAATCACGGTGGCAATCACAGCAATGACAATGACGGCAAAGCGCCCTACCATCAGCATTTCCTTTTGCGAGGCACCGGGACGAATCATATTCCGGTAGAAATCTTCTGCCACAGCGGTTGAGCAAACCAGCAGCTGTGAGTCCGCAGTACTCATAATCGCGGCTAGAATGGCGGCCAGAAGAATGCCGGCAATGACCGGATGAAAAAGCATATTGACCATCAGCATGAAAATAGCTTCAGGGTCACTGAGGGCAATCCCCTGTCGCTGGGTATAAACAACTCCGGCCAGGCCTACCAGAACGGCACCCAGCATACAGAGCCCGGTCCAGGAGACCGCAACGCGCCTGGCAAGACTCAGCTGCTCACTGGATTTAATCGCCTTGAAGCGTGCCAGAATATGAGGCTGACCAAAATAACCAAGCCCCCACCCCATCAGGGACAGGATAGTGATCACAGAGAGCGCCTCCCCCCCTGAGTCCGTAAACACCTCCAGGAACCATGGATGCAGCTCTTTGATTTCAGCAAATACAGTCTCGGATCCCCCACTGACTTCCAGAGCCGTGACCGGCACAATCAGCAGTGCTGCAGACATGAGCAAACCCTGGATCAGGTCCGTCCAGCACACCGCCAGAAACCCACCGAACAGTGTGTAGGAAACAACACTGAGCATGCCGATAATAACCGCAGTCTGATAATCAAGGCCGAAAACGGACTCAAACAGCTTTCCTCCTGCAACCAGTCCAGAACTGGTATAAAAAAGAAAAAACACCAGAATAACCGCAGCGGTCAGTGCTTGAATCAGATGCCCAGCCCCATCAAACCGCTTGGCAAAAAATTCCGGTAATGTCAGAGCGTCATCCGCAACCACACTGTAAATCCGAAGGCGCCGGGCCACCAGCAACCAGTTAAGCCAGGTTCCCCCCAGCAGCCCTGCCGCCAGCCAGATCACTTCAAGGCCACTGGCAAACGCATACCCTGGCAGCCCCAGCAGCAACCAGCCACTCATGTCTGACGCCCCGGCACTCAAAGCCGTAGACCATGGCCCCAGTGAGCGGCCGCCCAGAAAATAATCCGTAGAAGTACTGGTCTGTCGCCAGGCAACGTACCCTATTGCCAGCATGACCAGGAAATAAATCAGAAACGTTAAGGAAATTTGTATGGAATCCGCCAAAGCTGTCCCTGCCTTAATGCATGCCTTTCTTTCAAAGTTAGTTCAATTATCAGTTTAGGAATCATAAATTTTATTTTTTATAGCGTTTTTATTTAGTTCAATGAAGGGGCAGGATGTTTCCCGCTGCCTGACAATAATCTGACTATGCTTAGTCATCATTTAAACAACCCTGCCTGAGCTCTCTATAGTGGGCTCTCCATAATGGGATCTCCAGAAAAATCACCGGTATGACCACACTTAAAGACTGTGACAAGGCCTGGATTAACGTCAACCTGGCCACAATGGATGAAGGAAGGCCAGACCCATACGGCTTGCTGTATAAGCAGGCTCTGGGCATAAAAAACGGTCAAATTGCCTGTATAACCCCCATGAGTGAGATCACCGCAACCCGGCTGCCTTTTGATGTCATTGATGCTCACCATTGCTGGATGACACCCGGCCTGATTGACTGCCACACTCACCTTGTTTATGGGGGGCACCGGGCCCAGGAATTCGAGCAACAGCTTCAGGGAATCACCAGCGACATGATTAAACGTCAGGGGGGCGGAATCATGTCAACGGTCCGGGCAACCCGGGTAAGGTCCATTGAGCAACTGATCAAAGCCTCTCAGCCAAGGCTTCAGGCACTGTGCTCAGAGGGAAGTACCATGGTTGAAATCACTTCGGGTTATGGGCTGAGCCTTCAGGACGAAATCAAAATACTGACCGTCGCCCGTAAGCTGCAAAGCAAAGAAACCTGCTCTATATCGACGACGCTGCTGACGGCTTTTCTGCTTCCCCCCGAATTTGCCGGGCGATCTTCAGAGTACATTCAAATGGTCTGCTCGGAGCTGATTCCAGAGATAGCCTCCAGAAAACTGGCGGATGCCATCGGCATCAACTGGCAATCCGAAACATTCACCGACCAGCAATGCCTGAAGATTGCAGAAGCCGCCAGAGCCAGTCAACTGCCCATTAAAACACACACCCGACAAAGTTCAGCAGCCGTTTCACTGATTACGACACCTGAACAGCAGATGATTCGCCCCTGGTTTATGGGCAACCTGGACAGTGAAAAAGAGATGCAGGACATTGCCAGCTCCGGCTCGGTAGCAGTCCTGATGCCAGGTTCTTACTACCTGTTACAACGTTCTGAACGACCACCTATAGAACTTTTCCGCCAGTTCCAGATACCCATGGCCATCGCCACCAACCTGAACCCGGGAACATCACCTCTGGCCTCCATTCGCCTGATGATGAACATGGCCTGCATTCTGTTTCGTCTGGCACCCGCTGAAGCCCTCGCAGGTGTCACCCGTGAGGCAGCAAAAGCCCTGGGAAAAGGAAATGAGCTGGGTATCATAGCTCCAGGTCGAAAAGCGGATTTATGCCTCTGGGACATTGACCACCCTGCCGAACTGTCCTACCAGGTTGGTATTACCCCTTTGAAGCAACGGATCATTTCCGGAGAGGTCCTCCCTCCTGAATAAAAAGGTTGGCGCTACAGCGGTTCACTATCGATCGAGTGATTCCCCAGATATTTGTTTCGAAAACGTTTAGATTAAGTTATCCGATGAAGTGTGCCTGAGTTCGGCTGAAGGCATCTTTACGTTATTCACTCTGAATTTTTTTATACATAACCTTCCTACTTTCACCTTTCAATGACCTATCTGTTTTTCTGATAGAACCTATCTTTTCTCTCCTGCTTTTTTGAAGTCTTATGTTGCCTGTCGCTGCGATTTTCACATTGGAGTTACAAGGGTCGTGTAAGGGATTGCAACTGTGCTGCTTAGATGACACTGGAGCATAACCATGAGTGACTATGAGCGAAAAGCGGTTCCACTGGATGCCAGAAAAGGGTTCTGGCAGATAACCTCCGTGTGGGTTGGCTATGTTTTTATTCTTGTCAGTATGATGGCAGGGGCTGGTATGGCCGCAGGAATGCCATTAGAAACATTGTTCGGTGCCATTCTACTGGGGAACTTCTTTCTAGCCATTATTTCATCGCTGATGTCGATCATTGCCTATAAAACCGGTTACACCTTTGCCCTGATTTGTCGGTTCAGTTTTGGCAGCCTCGGAGCCAAAATCCCTGCCATTATGTATGCATTTATCCAATTAGGATGGTATGTCATTCAGGCGGCACTGTTTGGACACTTGATCGCTGTTTACTTTGAACTCAGCCCCTTCTTTGAAGCTCTGGCCATGATAGGTTCCTGTCTTTTCATGGGGCTGTTTGCCCTGAAAGGCATGCGATGGATGAGTGTGGTGGGACTGGTTTCAATACCAACCATGATAATGCTCTGCCTGGCGACAGCAGTCCGTTCTGTTCAGGATAGTGGTGGCTGGGCTTCTGTCACCGCATTCTCCGGTGAGGCAAGCATGAGTTTTATGACCGCCGTCGGGCTTGTTTTAGGCACATGGATTTTCGGGGCATCCACAACCGTTGCCGATTTTAACCGGTTTGCCCGGTCTGCAAAGCATGTTATTGCCGGCTGTGCCACAGGGCTGTTAATCGTTAACAGCTTTATTATTGGAGTAGGAGCCATTGTGGGGGCAGCCTCCCAACAATGGGATCTGGTTGAAATTCTCTTTGGTCTGGGCCTGGTTATTCCCGCTTTTGTTCTGCTGACCACCAATCTCTGGACCACCAATAGCGCAAACCTGTATAGCGTTGGCTTGACTCTAAGCAGTGTCTTTCCAAAATTATCAAGGCAGGCCATTATGGTTGGGATTATGATCCTTGCTTCCGTATTGTCGCTGTTTAAACCCTATGAGATTGGTGCGGTTTTTGGCATGCTCAAAGGGTTATCGATCATTGTCCCTCCGCTAACAGGCATTGTTCTTGTTGATTTCTATTATCTTTGGGGTAAGCAATACCCCGACCATATAGAGAATCTATCCTTCAAAGCGATTAATCCTTACGCCATTTTTTCCTGGTTGTTCGGTATCGGCGTTGCCCTATCCATTAACATAGGTTTTGCATCTTTGAATGCAATGTTAGGCGCAGCCATTATCTACACGCTGATAATGAAGGCCAGTCACTTGAAAATGCTGAAAAGCAATAATGAACCTCTGGTTACTCATCAAAAAATACAGGAAGCCTGATCATGTATAAACTGCTGGCGTTAGGTGGAATTATTATTCTCAGTGTTGGTTCATTCATGAGCTGCCTTGGTGTTGATGCAATGGCCAGAGCCGGTGACTTTATTCTGCTTTCGGGCTGTAGCATTTCCACATGGGGATTCTGCTACTGGCAGCCTGATAGCCAGGCTTGATCATTAAACAACTTGAAAAGGATGATAAATACCATGTTAAACGACAAAGATTTAATGCGTCATGTTATCAAAGTTGCCCAGCGCTCTGTAGCTAATGGAAACCATCCCTTTGCCTGCATCCTTGTGAGCCCTGAAGGAGAGATTCTTCTGGAAGCTGAAAACACCGTAGTGACTACGGGGGACAGGACAGGTCACTCTGAACGAAATCTGGCAACCGCCGCGTCCATGAAATACAGCGAAGAATATTTAAATCAATGCTCTATTTACATCAACGGTGAACCTTGTGCCATGTGTTCGGGAAGTATCTATTGGTCAGGTATTGGGCGGGTAGTGTATGGATTCACAGAAGAACAATTGCTTGAGTGCACAGGCAATCATCCTGAAAACCCCACCTGCAGCCTTTCCTGTGACACAGTATTAAACAGTGGCCAGCGTAAGATTGAAATTATTGGCGGGGTTTTGGCAGAAGAATGTCTTGAACCTCATTTTACTTTCTGGAAGTAGTTCCTTTATTTTCCCTGTATCATGGCTGCCTGATGTTCCTGCTGGCCTGGACTCAGGCACAATATATGGGCTCTTTGGCGAAGCGTTCCTGTAGCCAGAGCCCACCCTTACCAACACTGGAAAGGGAATTCCAAACCATATCAATGCTGACTTCCCATTGAGTATATGGATACATCTCATGCTTGATGCGTTTCAGCTCACCACTTTCAAGCCTGGCTTTCACCAGGCTATTGGGAATGGCGGCCCACCCAAGCCCCTGATTGATCATGGCAATCAAGGCTCCGTAGTTGTCACAAAACCACTGCCGTGTAGATACCAGATGTTCCTGCTTTAACAGGGAGTTTAAGGAGCGACTGTAAATAAGCTGCCGGTATTCAACCAAATCACCGGTGGTAACAACCGCCAGGGATGCAAGTGGGTGACTGTGGTGAATAACTTCAGAAATCAACATGCGTCCAATACGCTGGAACCTCAATGGCTGCTTGTATCGATCCTGACTGAGCAGTATTGCAATATTCAAACTCTGGTCAGACAGCCGAGCCATGGTTTTACTGGAAGAGGCGTGTTCAATATTGATAGAAACATCCGGGAACACCTCTGCAAACTCTTCAAAAATAGCAGACACGCTGGCATAGGGCAGAGATTCATCCAGAGCCAGATTGATGACCTCCTCTTCCTCATCAGCACTTAATCGGTAGGCATGCTCTTTGAGGCGCGTGGCATGCATCAGGGCGGCTTCAGCCTCTCTTAAAAGGGCTTTGCCTGCAGGCGTTAACTCAGGGATCCGGTGAGTACGATCAAAAAGCTCAACACCCAGGTCGATTTCCAGATTGCTGATGGCTGTGCTGATACCGGACTGGGCTTTTCCCTGGCTTCGCGCAGCTGCCGAGAAAGACCCCTTCTCTGCAACAGCAACAAACGTTCTCAGCATCTCAAAGAAGGACGACATGGTACTCTGCTTTCTTCACAGTGGACTGAGCACTATGTCTTCTTTATGGAAAAAGAGCTTTGATCTGTACCAAGGTATTGTTGTATGGCGTTTCCAGGAGTACTTAATAAAAAAGCCCGATCAGTTTCCTGATCGGGCTTTTGTATTAAGTGCCTGGCGATGACCTACTCTCACATGGGGAAACCCCACACTACCATCGGCGATCCGTCATTTCACTACTGAGTTCGGGATGGGATCAGGTGGTTCTAACGCTCTATGGTCGCCAGGCGAAACTTTAACAAGAGAAACCTATTTCTCTCGTCTGGAATCCGGTAATTAAGCTGTTTTCTTGCTTCACACTCTTGCGTATGGCTGTGTATCTCTACACTCTAAATCGCTTTGGCGTTATATGGTCAAGCCGCACGAGTCATTAGTATTGGTTAGCTCAATGCCTCACAGCACTTACACACCCAACCTATCAACGTCATAGTCTTTAACGGCTCTTCAGGGACCTCTAA